>JAJRXB010000143.1 GCA_024276515.1 Chloroflexota bacterium | reverse complement strand
CGGTCGTGGCCATTGTTAACCCCCGCATCATCCGAAGGGTGACGGTGGCCTCACTCTCCTAGACCAAGAGTCAGCTGACCGGGCCGTTGTCTTGCCTTGTCGCCATATCCTGTTGTTATTGTGCAACAACTCTATTATATGTGAGCCAGGTAACGATCAGCGACGGATACACACGGTGGTGCTGATAGACACCACAACACACCACACGGAGAGAATGTTCATTCACCCTGTCCAGATCACCGAACCTCTGCCGCCATTCCAACACCTCCCTGTCTCCGGCACACCACCCGCCAGCCGATGCTCTCCTCCGGGTGACGGCACGCGACCTCGTGCTTCCACGCGCTCAGTCGCCGGTAGAGGCTCAGAGAGAGCCCGCCGATGAAGTCAATCAGCCCGGCCAGCGGTGTATCATAGACGATGGGCTCGAAGTCACTCACGATGCGCAGGCCTCCCTGGGCCAGTTCTGCGGCCAGGCTCTCCTGCGAGTACTCAACTTTGTGGTCGGGGTCAGAATAGTGGGGAAGCCCGGCGGCCTGCTGCCGGCGCTTCCAACTCGTGTAGCCGTTGGGTGCGGAGATCAATACTTGTCCGTCCGGCTTTACCACCCGCGCAATCTCCCGCAGCGGTACAACCCGGTCCGGTAGATGCTCGATCACATCCAGGAACAGTACCGCATCGAATGAACTGTCGGCAAAGGGGAAGTTCGACAGGGCGTCGGCGATCAGCAACGTGACGTTGGGTACAACGTCATTGTGCAGCAGGTGCTGGCCTCGTTTCAGTTCACCACCATCGTAATTGAAGCCGATTGCCCGTCCACAGTAGCTTGCCGCCACTTGTGTGTGCATCCCGTTGCCACATCCTACGTCAAGCACTACATCGCCTGGCTTCAAATGCGCCAGGTACCAATGATGCTCCGCCCGCACTTCGAGCAGGTGGTGCGGGTGCACCGGCACCGGGCTTTTGCCAGTCAGCTTTGTCAATCGCAAAGAGGCTGATTTCAGCCGGCGGTTGAGGTATTGAAAAGCGCGCAGGTACGCCCGCTCCAATCGGATCGCTTTCATGCCTTCCTCCGGTAGAGTTTCTCGTACCGATCTACCAGACGGTCCCAGGCAAACTGGGCCGCTCGCTCACGTGCTGCGGCAGCCAGCCGGGCCCGCAACTCTGGTGAGTCGGCCAGCCGCAGTGCGGCAGCCGCCATCGCCTCGGGGTCCGACGGCGGAATGAGCAGCCCCTCAACGCCGTCTGTAACGACCTCTGGCACAGCGCCTACGTTGCAAGCAATGACGGGCAATCCGGCCTGCATCGCTTCCAGCACACCCAGCCCAAACGACTCATAGCGCGAGTGATGGACGAATACGTCGGCCAGGGCCAGGTAGGATGGCACCTCTTCGCGTGGCACTTCCCCGGTCAGCGTCACGTTGGTCAGACCCAGTTCGGCTACCCGCTGGCGCAGGAGCGACTCCATCTCGCCACCGCCGAGCAGGATAAGCCGGCAGTCTGGCTGTGCCAGACGTTGCCAGGCTTCCAGAAAGACCAGTGGTTCCTTGACCGGATAGTGACGCTGCACGGCGACAAAGGTGGTTTGACCGGCTTTGATTTTCAATGATCGCCGCAACGCTACCACGTGGCTCGGATCGGCCGAAGTCGGCATCACGCCATGAGGGATTATCTCGATTTCCCGCGTCACGCCGGTTTGACGTGCTAAACGCGCCAGATCATTGCTGGGGGCTGTCAGGGCATCAGCCTGCCGGCAGACGGCCAGGGTTATCTGCTGCTTGATCCACGGCATAGCGGCGAAGCCATAGGTGTCGTACCCCATCAGCGTGACGACCAGCCGTTTTCGTGATCGCCGAGCTGCCCATAAAGTTCCCAAACCAAACGCTGGATGAAAAAGGTGAATTACGTCAAAAGGTGCTAACCTGGTCCGGATCGCCCATTGCACAGCCAGATAGCCGGCCAGTGGCCACGATCTAAAGTGGAGCCAATGGGTAGTATAAGCTTCCTCCGGTTGAGGCGGCCATGGGCCTTGGTTGGGAAGCGGAGCCAATACTGTTACGTGATGGCCTCGGCTCCCCAGGCTGTTGGCTATGCTTGCCACGGTTGTTTGGGTGCCACCCGTCGTCGGGTAGAAGAACTCGGTAACCAGGGCAATCTTCACAGAACACTCTCGTAAGCAGTGATGTAGTCGCCGATCTGCCCCTCGATGCTAAACTGGCGATGTGCGAGTGCACGGCCCTGCCCAGCCAGGCGGTTACGCAGGGCCGGATCAGCCAACAGCCGGCTACAAGCGGTCGCAATAGCTGCCGGATCGAACGGTGGAATCAACAATCCGGTTTCCCCGTCAGCGATCACTTCTGGTGTACCACCAGTCGCCGTACCGATCACCGCCGCGCCGGCGCTCAGGGCCTCGATCGGACCTCGGGCAAACGGTTCGGGCCAGGTAGCCGTGTGTAGCACAATGTAGGCTGAAGCATAGGCATGAGGCATTTCCTTTGGATTCACAAAGTCCCCAAAAGTGACGTAAGCGTGCAGTCCTTGCGCCTGCGCCTGTGCTTTCAGCGCCGGTAGAGTGCTCCCTTGCCCCACAAAGACGAAGTGGACATCAGGATGTTGAGCCAGAATAGCAGGCGCTGCCCGCAGGATATCATTGCTCCCCTTGTAGGGGGCGAATCGGCCAGCATGGAGCAAAATACGGCGCGCTGACGGAATTTCATAGCGATGGTAAAGGTAAGTGGGATCCAGGCTTTTGTACTCGGCAAGGTCAACCATATTGTAGCAAACGCGCATTCGTTCGGCCGGAAAACTATTGGCCTTCAAGATCGTCTGCATACTCTGGCTGACGGGCAAGAATAGATCCAAGCGACGGGCATAATGTTGATGGAGTTTAAGGCTGAGAAAAAGGAGATGCCATTTGGCTAACCTGCGCATTCTACTTCGGTTGGCATCTCGCCGAGCGACGCAGTGGCCGATATGGCGGTAGTCGCAAACGGTATTGACCTGGCGTGTGACCGGATCGGTGTGGTCCCAAAAGGGACAGGTCGCCCAATAGCCATTGAAAGTGGCCACCGGGCGGCCATAGCGACGGGCCATCACTACAGCGGGGATGGTATCCATCCCATAGGCGTGGAGCACGTCAAAGTGTAGTCCACAGCGACGCAAATAACGCCATAAATGCCAGCCCATCACCAGCGAGGCCCAATCCATGCCCCAGGCTGTGCCAGGTCGAGCGACGGGAAAAATCTCGTGACGGATGACACCCGGCTGTTCCCACGCGGCCGCGTCCCCCTGCTGATCACCAGGGGAAGAGGGGACTGTGGTGAAGACGTGAACCTCGTGCCCGCGCTCAGCCAACCCTTTGGCGATGTAAAAAACACTCAGATGGCTCCCGCCGCGCACCAATGGCGGAAAGTAGAGTGTGACCAACCCAATTTTCACCGCCCGACCCCCTGCAAAAGCTCAATCTCACGGGCCAGCACCTGCGTCATCGAGAATTCATTTACAACATAGTGACGTGCCTTCTCCCCCAGGTGGGCACGCAGGTCAGCAGCGGCGAGGCGGCGCAGCCCCTCGGCTATCCCATCCACTGTTGGGGGGGCCAAGAGCCCCGTTTCACCATCGATGATCAGATCGCGGATGCCCTCCACGTCGCTACATAAGCAGGGTGTGCCACAAGCCATCGCCTCCAGCAGCGCCTTGGGCATCCCTTCGAAGTGCGATGGAAGCACAAAAGCCCAAGCGGAGGCATAGACTTCCGGCAATCGGTCGTTGGGAAGCACGCCTGTGAACTCGACGGTCAATCCTAATTCGGCAGCGAGAGTGCGCAAAGATGCCTCTTTTTCTCCCCGACCGACCAGTTTCAACGGGCGCTGTGGGACCGCCTGGGCCAAAGCGCGAAGCAGGGTGGCCAGGTCCTTCTGTGCGGTGAATCGGCCCACGAAAAGGAGATAATCGGACCGAGGTGCCTCCCCAGGGCGAAAGCGGTCGGTGTCCACAAAATTAGGAAGCCAGATAATTTTGTGCTCGCCGTAGCGAGCACCCAGCTTTCGTCCTTGCCCCGGGGTGGCCACGATGATGCGGTCGCCAGCGCGAAGCGCAATCTCTTCCACCAACCGATAGAGCCAATACTTAAGCCGGCCGCTTTGAAAGCGGACGAAGTCGGGCAGGGAATAACCATAGGAAACAAAGACTGGCGCGCCGGTAAAGGCTTTCAAGAGCAGGGCCGGCAGGGCACCGGTGATATTGAAAGTGCGAATGACCGTAGTATGGCGCAGGGCATGGCGATGAATGAGCGGCGAGAGCACGTGGTACAACATGCTGGTGGCCGGGAGGTGAGGCATGGGGTGGTGGAAAGCATTGGACAAGCCCCATTCGGCAGTGTAGTCACGCATATCTAAGGTGCAGACGTGAACGGCCTCAAAATGGTCGGCGTAGGTCTGCAACCGGGCCATAAAGCGAGGGTATGATCCTGCCCGCTGATAGGCCGCTATACTCCCGGTAGTAGAGAACATCAGCGTCAGGATACCCTGTTTCATTTTTCCCATTACCTCATCATCGCCATCAGCCGAATAGCTCCTGGTTCCCTCTCACCCAATCAATCAGCGCGGCCACCCCCTGCCGACAACTCACCAGCGGCTCCCATCCGAAGCTCCCCCTGGCCTTGCGGACGTCGCTGATGTACACTTTCTGATCGCCCGGT
>JAJRXB010000142.1 GCA_024276515.1 Chloroflexota bacterium | reverse complement strand
TGGACGCTCAAGAACTACGCCCGCTTCTTCAGCAAAATCGGCCAGCGATACCTCTACGTGCAAATCTTTGGTCGTTCCCTGGGCATCGCCCTGATCAACACCCTGCTGTGCCTGCTGGTCGGCTACCCGCTGGCCTACTTCGTCGCCCGTCAGCCCGCCAACCGGCGCAACGCTCTGCTGCTGCTGGTGATGATCCCCTTCTGGACCAACTTCCTGGTCCGCACCTACGCCTGGATGGTCATTCTGCGCGACACGGGAATCATCAACAATCTATTCCTCGCCCTGGGACTCATCTCCCAACCCCTGCCCCTTTTGTACAATCGAGGTGCCGTCATCCTGGGACTCTTCTACGGCTATCTGCCCTTTATGGTTTTGCCCCTTTATGCCTCGATTGAGAAGCTCGATTTCTCGCTGGTGGAAGCGGCCCAGGACCTGGGCGCCGACGCCCTGCGAACCTTTCTGCGGGTCGTCCTGCCGCTGACGATGCCCGGCATTGTGGCCGGCAGCATCATCGTTTTCATCCCCTCCATCGGAGCTTACGTGACGCCAGACCTGATGGGCGGCGCCAAGGTGACGATGGTCGGCAACCTGCTGCAACAGCAGTTCCTCAAAGTGCGTGACTGGCCCTTTGGCTCGGCGGTGGGCTTCATTTTGATGCTGACCGTGCTGGCGGCCACCCTGGTCTACTTCCGCAGCGGGGGGGAGACGTTATGACCGCGCCGGCCGACGCGATGCCCTCTCCCCGTAGCCGTGGTGGCCTGGGCGATCTGAACGTGTTCGTCCTGGAATTGCTGGAGTCCGCCGGCCTTGGGGTCCTGGTCGCAGGCGGGGCGCTGCTGCTGGGCCGCACCACCCTTGAGCAAACGCCTCGCTTCGTTTTGGGCTTTGCCCTTGGCTATTTGCTGTTGCTGGCCCTCTCGTTCCTGTGGCAGCAAAGTCAGATAGCGCGCACGTTGCTCACCTGGCTGTCGCTGGGGTTCGTCTTCTTCCTTCTGGCGCTGTTGGACCTGAACCGAGAATACCTCCTGGCGCGGGTCGCGCCGCGCGCCGCCAACTTGCCTCGCATCTCCGAGAAGACCCGCGAGTGGCTCTCGAACCTGAGCTGGCTGGGATACATTTTTCTGTACGCGCCCATCGCCATCCTGATCGTCTTCTCCTTCAACGCGGCCACCGTCACCGAAGGGGGCCGCGTGCTGAGCACCAGTGTGTGGAAGGGCTTCACCTTCAACTGGTACGCAGAACTGGTCCGAAACGACCGCCTCATCGACGCGGCCTACAACACCCTGGTGGTTGGCATCATCTCCACCGTCATCTCCACCATCTTCGGCACGATGGTGGCGCTGGCCATGGAGCGCTACAGTTTCTCCGGCAAGCTGGCCCTCGATGCCGTGCTCTACCTGCCCATCATCATCCCCGACATCGTGATGGCTCTTTCGCTCATCCTCTTCTTCGTCCTCATCAACCTGGGCGACTGGACGCTGAGCCTGTCCACCCAGATCGCCGCCACCCCCATCTTGCCCGAGTTCCTCACCAGTTTCCTGGTGCGGCTCGTCCGGGTGACGCCCATCATCATCGCCCACGTCGCCTTCAACATCTCGTTTGTGGCAATCGTCGTGCGCGCCCGCCTGACCGATTTCGACCGCACGTTGGAAGAAGCAGCCCAGGACCTTTACGCCAACGAATGGCAAACCTTCCGCCGCGTCACCCTGCCGCTGATCATGCCGGGCATCATCGGTGGGGCTTTGCTGGCCTTCACCCTGTCCATTGACGACTTCGTCATCACCTTCTTTGTCTCCGGGCCCGGCGCGACTACCCTGCCGGTTCGGGTGTATTCGATGATTCGGATCGGCGTGTCGCCAATAGTGAACGCCGTCTCGGCCGTGATGCTGATGGTGTCCATCGCACTGGTGTTGATTTCCCTCGCTTTGCAAAGGAGGTAGATGGGAGGTGATAAGAAATTGTTTCGGCATACGAGCCGCCGGCGATAAAGCGACTGAAGTCGCCCCTGAAGGCTCCAGGCCGAGCGTCGGCCTGCGCCGACGCCGGGCCGCCAGGCCTTCAGGAGTGCTATTATCGTCCACGCAGGTGGACGACCGGCGGAACGCCCTTCAGCCCTTCAGGTGCGATTTCAATCGCTTAATTCTGAAATGTCAACAGAACCCGGCCGAAGTTGAGGAGATTTTGGTGGAAAACGATTTGATCTGATACTTTGCACACCGACAGGTCTCCTCCAGAGAAAGGAGGTGAACGGAGGAGAGAGTCTTCGAGATCATACCCCACCCTATCGGCCACCAGCTATCAAATTAAAGGAGGTAGGAGAGAATGAAAAAGCGATTCTGGCTGTTCCCCGTGCTATTGGCGTTGCTGCTGGTAGCAGCCCAATGCGCCGGAGGAGCAACCCCACAAGCCACCCAGGCGCCACCGGCGACCGAAGAGGCGATGGCGACCGAAGAAGCACCGGCAACCGAGGAAGCAGTGGCCACCGAAGAGGTCGCCGCCGGGCCGGAGCTGGCCAAAGAGCTGTACGTCTTCAACTGGGCCGACTACATCGACGAAGAACTTCTCACCATGTACGAAGAGGAGACCGGCGTCAAAATCATCTACGACACCTTCGACAGCAACGAAGACCTGCTGGCCAAGCTGCAAGCCGGCGCCACCGGCTACGACGTCATCTTCCCGTCCGATTACATGGTCGCTCAGATGATCGAACTGGGCCTGCTGGCCGAACTGGACCTGAACAACATCCCCAACTTTCAATACGTCGCCGATTTCAACAAAAACCCCGCCTACGACCCCGGCAACAAATACAGCGTGCCTTATTTCTGGGGCACCACCGGCATCGGCTACGACACCAGCGTGGTGGACCCCCCGCCCGATAGCTGGGCCTGGATTTTCGATCCGGAGGTCGCCTGTCAATACCAGGACGGCGGCATCAACGTGCTCGACGACGAGCGCGAGTTGATCGGAGCCGCCCTCAAGTATCTGGGCTATTCGGTCAACGACACCGACGAGGCGCACCTGAACGAAGCGCGCGACGTCATCCTGGCCGCCAAACCCTGTTGGAAGACCTTCGACAGCTCCGGGTACATAGACAATCTGATGATCCCCGGCGAAATCGTGCTGACCCACGGCTGGAACGGGGACGTTTTCGTGGCAGCCGCGGAAAACGAAAACTGGGCCTACGTGATGCCCAAGGAGGGCGGCGTCGTCTGGCAAGATAACTTCGCCATCCCTGCCTCCAGCACCCGCAAGGCCACCGCCGAGCACTTCATCAACTGGCTGCTGGACCCCGAACACAACGCCCAAAACACCAACTACGTGTGGTACGCCAGCCCCGTCGAGGCGGCCAAAGAGTTCATTGACCCCGAGATTCTGGAAGACCCGGCCATCTACCTGGACGAGGAAACGCTCAGTCGCCTGGAATGGATCGAGCCGCTGCCGGGCGATGCGCTGGCTATTTGGGACCGGGTGTGGACCGAGATCAAGGCGCAGTAAGTTTATACCGCCAGGTGACAGTCACTTTCAAAAGTGACTGTCACCTGATCTGTCACCTGATCCGGGAGGAACGCCGATGAAACCGATGTACATCAACGGCCAATGGGTGGCGGCCAGCGACGGAGCCACCTTCGACGTGTACAACCCGGCCACCGAGGAGGTGATTGAGAGCGTGCCCAACGGGACCGCCGAAGACGCGCTGAAGGCCATCGCTGCTGCCAAAGCCGCCTTCGACGAGTGGCGCTGGGTGCCGGCCGTCGAGCGGGCGGATATGCTGCACGAAGCGGCAAACAAAATCCGCGCCCACTTCGACGAACTGGTCCGCCTCAACACCCTGGAAGAGGGCAAACCCATCCCCGAACACGAAGAGGAGATGGAGTGGACCCTCAACACCCTGCGCTATTACGCCGAACTGGCCCGCAACTATCGGGGACGGGTAGTGCCCTCGGCCGAGCGGAGTCAATTCAACTTCGTGCTCAAAGAGCCGTATGGCGTCGCCGCCTGCATCGTGCCCTATAATTACCCGATGCTGCTGATGATCTGGAAGGTCGCCCCGGCGCTGGCGGCAGGCAACACGGTGATCATCAAACCCTCCAGCCACACCCCGCTGGCCACGCTGCGCCTGGCCGAGGTCGTCTTCGACCACTTCCCGCCCGGCGTGGTCAACGTGCTGACCGGGCGGGGCAGTCGCGTGGGCGACACCCTGGTGCAGCACCCCGACGTGCCGATCATCGCGTTCACCGGCTCCACGGCCGTGGGCCAGCACATCAGCCGGCTGGCCGCCGACCGCATCAAACGCCTGCACCTGGAGCTGGGCGGCAAGGACCCCTTCGTGCTGGCCCCCGACGCCGACATCGAAACCGCCGTCGAAGCGGTGGCCTACGCCGCCCTCATCAACGCCGGGCAGGTGTGCACCTCCACCGAGCGCGTCTACGTGCCGGCCGAAAAGCTGAAGGCCTTCGCCTCCGCCATCGCCGATTACGTGAAAGGGCTGCGCATCGGCCCCGGCCTGGAGCCCACCACCGATATGGGGCCGATGGCCGCCCCCGGCTACCGTCAAAAGGTAGAAGAGCACGTGGCCGAAGCCCAGGCCAAAGGGGCCAAAATCCTGGCCGGCGGCCGCCGCCCACCCCAATTCGACCGGGGCTGGTATTACGAGCCGACGGTGCTGGTGAACGTGGACCACAGCATGAAGATCATGCGCGAGGAGACCTTCGGTCCCTGCATCCCTATTATGGGCTACCGAGACTTCGACGAGGCCATCCGTCTGGCCAACGACACCGAGTACGGCCTGGGAGCCGTCTGCCGCACCAACGACGCCCGCTTCGCCAAACGTTTCTTCGAGGAGGTGCGGGCCGGCACCATCTGGATCAACGACCCCCTCACCGATTGCTACGGCGGTCCCTTCGGCGGTATGAAGATGAGCGGCAACGCCCGCGAGTTGGGCGAGGAGGGCCTGGAGAGCTTCCTCGAAACCAAGCACGTCCACTGGGACTTCGACGACTCGGTCAAGCCCTATTGGTATCCTTATTAGAGATGGGAGATTGGAGATGGGAGATGGGAGAATGACACACGACACCTCACATTTGGCTCCCGTTTGGTTCCACGTCACCGACCTGGTGGTGGACCGGGGTGAGGGGGCCTACGTGTGGGACACCGATGGGAACCGCTATCTGGATTTCACCAGCGGCATCGGCGTCACCAACACCGGCCACTGCCACCCCCGCGTGGTGGGGGCCATTCAGGAGCAGGCGGCCCGTTTTATCCACGCCCAGGTGAACATCTACTACCACGAACCCCTCTTCCGCCTGGCCGAGACGCTGCGCCGGGTGGTCCCGCCGCGTCTGGACAGCTTCTTCTTCTCCAACTCCGGGGCCGAGGCGGTGGAGGCCTCGGTGAAGCTGGCCCGTCACGCCACCGGCCGGCCCAACGTCATCGTCTTCCAGGGCTCCTTCCACGGACGCACCGCCCAGACGATGGCGATGACCACCAGCAAAACGGTGTACCGGGTCAACTACCAGCCCCTGCCGGCCGGCGTTTTCGTCGCCCCCTACCCGTACTGGTATCGCTACGGCTGGGGGCCGGAGCAGACCAGTCAATGGGCGCTGGAGGAAGTCCGCTTCCTGCTCCACACCCAAACCGCCCCGGAGGAGACGGCGGCGATGATCGTCGAGCCGGTGCTGGGAGAGGGGGGCTACGTGGTGCCGCCCCCGTCCTTCCTGCCCGGCCTGCGCCAGATTTGCGACGAGTATGGCATCCTGCTCATCTTCGACGAGGTGCAATCTGGCTTCGGGCGCACCGGAAAATTCTTCGCCTTTGAGCACTTCGGCGTGGAGCCGGACATCGTGGTGATGGCCAAAGGGCTGGGCTCCGGCTTCCCCATCTCCGGCATCGCCGCGCCCAGGGAGCTGACCGAGAAGTGGGCGACCGGCACCCACGGCGGCACCTACGGCGGCAATCCCATCGGCTGCGCCGCCGCCGAGGCCACCGTCCGCGTGCTGCTGGAAGAGGGATTGGTGGAAAACGCCGCCGAGCGGGGCGCGCAACTGATGGACGGCCTGCACGAGATTCAATCCCGCCACCCGGCCGTCGGCGACGTGCGCGGCCTGGGCCTGATGGTCGGCGCCGAGTTCACCGACCCCGAAACCCGCCGCCCGGCCACCGAGGCGGCGAAGCGCGTCATCCGGCACTGCCTGGAAGCAGGCCACCTCATCCTGATGGGCTGCGGACCCTACGGCAACACCGTCCGCTGGATCCCGCCCCTGGTCGTCACCGAGGCCCAGATCGACGAGGGGCTGACCATCTTCGAGCAAGCGGTGGCGGCCAGTCTCTAATCTCCAATCTCCAATCTCCAACCCCCAATCCCCAATTCGAGGAGGGTACATATGCGTCGGCGAGGTGGATGTCTCGAAGGTCTCTTCCGTCTGTTTTTGTTGACGGCCGCCTTTGAGTATCTGGAAGATCGTTTCGGCTTTGGCCGGGGCTGTTCGTGCAGCGGAGTCGGCTGCGGGCTGATCATTCTGTGTGTGTTTCTGGTGCTGGTGTGCGGCACCATCACCGGCATCGACTGGACGCGCCTGAGCATAAGCAGCGGACTGTTTTGAGCAAGAGGAGACGGTATGGACCCCGAAGTCATCGAAGTGCTCACCCGGCTGGAAATGCGCGACGAACAGGAACGGGCCCAGGGCCTGCCCGGCGCGGGGCGAATCCAGGCTTTGCACCCCGATTCGGCCCGGTTTCTGTACGTGCTGGCCCTGGCCAGGGGGGCCAAAGGCATCGTGGAGATCGGCACCTCCCACGGCTATTCCACGCTGTGGCTGGCAGCAGCGGCCAGAGTCAACGGAGGGAAAGTCGTCACCTGCGAGGTCAACCCGGAGCGCATCGCCGCCGCCCGGGGCAACTTCGCCGCCGCCGGCCTGGCCGACGTGATCGAAATCCTGGAAGGCGACGCCCGCGAAACTCTGCGCGGCCGGTCCGAGCCGGTGGACCTGCTGTTCATCGACTCGGAGAAGAGCTATTACGAGAGCTTTTTCGACGTCGTCTACCGGCGGCTGGTGAAAGGGGGCCTGGTCGTCGCCGACAACGCCCTTTCGCACCAGGATGAACTGGAAGACTACGTCGCCTATGTGGAAAACCACCCCAACCTGGAAAGTGTGCTGGTCCCTATCGGTCGGGGGTTGGAGGTCAGTGTGAAATTGGAGGGGTAATCTCAGCCAGATCAATACAAAGAGCCACCCATCGCTGTTGTGCTGAGGTGACAGTCACTTTTAGCACAATTATCAGATTAGAATTTGAAAAATCACCCCGTTTTTTGCGCCAGTTCAAGTGACTGTCACCTGCTTTTGCTTAAAAGGGAACAACTCTTATAATTGTGAGCGTGGAGGTGTGAGTTATGAACCTACGCGAGATTCTAGCCGACATTCACGCGCTTGAAGAGGAACTCTTAAGCTTCGAACGCAAATACGGTATTCGCTCGGAAACATTTTACGCCGCATACGTTAGCGGTGAAGAACCAGAAGACGACAGTTGGGTATTAGATTTTGGCGAGTGGGCCAGCGTCTACAGAACCTGGCTCGCGCGCCAGGCCGATTACCGCAATGAAGTCCAGCGGATTCAGAGGCAAGCACCGAGCCTGGCAGGGCTAATTCGAGTAACTGCATGAACAATCCACTGCGCACCCTGGAGGACTACGAACTGTTCTTATACACCCTCACAGAGCAGTTCCCAGCAGTGCGCCGTTCCACAGTGACCGTCGTCCGGCGAGGTGCATCACTCGCACGGGTGGCAGGCGAACTGTACTTCGATCAGGAAATCCGGTTGGTTGTTCGTGAGCGAATTTTGTACCACCGTCTGCCTGCCACCATAGACTGGTACGGTTACGAGGTTTGGCGAGGGGAAGAAAAGTTATACTGGTACGACTCTCAACCGCATCCAGATGATCCAGCTTTGCAAAGCACATACCCTCATCACAAGCACATTCCCCCAGACATCAAACACAACCGCATCCCGGCGCCAGAAATGAGCTTTACCCAACCTAATCTGCCCGTACTCATTCGGGAGCTTGAAACCCTCATCATATGATGAT
>JAJRXB010000141.1 GCA_024276515.1 Chloroflexota bacterium | reverse complement strand
CGGCTGATGGCAACAAGCGCGGGGGTGATACGTTCCGTATGTGGAATGTATCACCCCCGCTCATTTCAGAGCGTGAAGAGAGGAAGCCAATGATGTTCATAAAACAACCGACCGGGGGGGCGGTCAAGGAAATCCGGGTCGTGGTCAAGCACGCCCATCTCTTGCCCACCGGCGACTGGCACACCCTGGAAGCGGAAGCGGTCAGGGACGTGGGCGGCGGGGAGGACTGGAAGGGTGTGACGACCCAACTCACGCAAGAGGTCAGGCAGCAGGTCGAAGCCTATTTCTCCCATTTCCGTCAACAGCGGAACAACAATAACGGGAATGGTCGTAAGGGTCGGGAAGAACACCCGGTCACCGCCTTCTGGCGCTACGTCTACGACCATGACATTCCCCAAAGTCGGGCCAGGGCCGTCGTGGACCGCTGCGGGGGGGACTTTCGGAGAGCTCTGGCTGAGATCAGGGCGAAGGCCAAGCAAACCCCGGACATCTTTCCGGATAGTGCCCCACTTGAGTGATGAGACGCTTTTCCTTGACCCTGACTCTGTTGAGCATCTTGCTCTTTCTCGTCGTAGCCCGCTCCGCGCAGGCTGATGATCCACAACCTTTTCCCCCACTGGCCGGGGACGTGCGGCTGCCGCCCCTGGCCCGAGGGGGCATCGGCCCCCTGGGTGTCAACGGCCCCGACCCCTACAACACCAGCCAGTACCTGGTGGGCAAAGTGGCCGTCTCGGTCATCATCGCCGAAAGCGACGGTTCGATAGACCCCGACACCCAGACCTGGACGGCGGCCGAGATCTCCCAGGTCCACCAGGAAGTCATAGACGGCGTGACCTGGTGGGCCGCCCGCGAAGCCCAGGCCGATCTGACCTTCGCGTTCGACTTCTACGACGCGCAACCCACCGGCTACGAGCCCACCGCCCATCCGTCGGACTTCGACGACTGGCGGGTAGAAATCCTGAACGACCTGGGCTACTCGGAAACGGACAGCGTGGCCGGGACCTTCCACCTCAACCGGGATGCCCGCGAGGCTCACAACGCAAAATGGGCCTTCACCGTCTGGGTGGTGAAGGGCAACACCTTCTCCGACGGGGGGTGGGCCTACTCCTACCTGACCGGTCCCTACATTCAAATGACCTCCAACAACGCGGGCTACACCCTGTCCAACATGGACATGGTGACCGCCCACGAGATGGGGCACATCTTCGGCGCCCGGGACCAATACGCCGGGGTGGAGACCTGCGGCACGTCCTCCGGTTACTACGAGCAACCGACCTGGAACATCGAAGGCTCGGCCTGCGACCAGGGGCAGAGCGACATCATGCGCGACCCCTGGAACGCCTACCCCGGCGGGTTGCTGACCACCTGGACCGCCGCCCAGGTGGGGTGGCTGGACGCCAACACCAACGGCGTCATAGATGCCATAGACGACGATGCAACCTGGTCCAACCTCATCTCGGTCACGGTGGAGATCGGCCAGAGCACCGACGCCCTGTCCCTGGCCCGGAACACGGGCGGCTCTACCTGGAGCGAGGCCGGGCTGCACCGGCTGGCCCACACCGGCGGTCGGAGCTTCGGCATGCCCGACCGCTCCTACCTGCCCACCTCGGGCAAGACCCGCTACGCGCCCGGCGAGAGCTACACCTGGAACTTCAGCCTGACCGCGCCCACCACCGCCGGCGTCTACACCGGGACCTGGCAGATGATCAACGAGGAGACGCACACCTTCGGCCAACCGCTGACGGTGACGGTGACCGCCATCGCCGGGACCCTCACCGGCGTCGTCTGGCACGACCGGGACGGGGATGGCGGTCAGGACGCGGGGGAGCCGGGGCTGCCCGGTTCGGTCATCGAGCTGTCCACCGGCGTCACCGCCACCACCGACGCCGGGGGCGTCTATACCTTCACCAACCTGGCCTCGGGGAGCTACGTCCTCACCCAGACCAACCCGGCCGGCTATCCCTACGACAGCACGGCCAACCGCTTCACCCTGGTGGTCACCGCCGGGGAGACGAGCGCCGCCGACTTCGGCGATATGGCCCCGTTGACGGTGGCCGGGCGGCTGTGGCTGGACCAGGACGACGACGGGGTGTACGACGCCGGGGAGTCACCGGTGACCGGGACGGTGCAGGCGCTGAATGGGAATGGGACGACGGTGGTGACGGAGACGGTAACCCTGGCCGATGGCACCTACAGCCTGGCGGTGCCGCCCCACGCCGGGCTGGTGGTGCGGGCCGTTCCCGGCGGGGACTACATCAGCTCCCGGACCCATGACACGACCGGCTACCCGGCCGGAGGGACGATGACCGCCAACTTCCCGGCCCAAGAGCAACCGACGTACCGCGTCTACCTGCCCATTAGGGTCCTGTCAAAGTCCGGATTGCATAGCGATTGAAGGGCTATCAAGGTAGAGCAGTCCCTCAGGAAGCTAAAATCGGCCCTCTGGCTGCCGGTTTTGACCGGGTTAGCAGGGTTTCGCG
>JAJRXB010000140.1 GCA_024276515.1 Chloroflexota bacterium | reverse complement strand
TCCTTTGCTCGGGCCGGTCTCATGACCGTGCCCGTGAGTGCCCGTCAGTGGCTCGGTCGGGAGACCGGCCACAGCGACAGTCCTTTGCTCGGGCCGGTCTCATGACCGCGCCCGTGAGTGCCCGTCAGTGGCCCGGTCGGGAGACCGGCCACAGCGACAGTCCCAGCGACAGTCCTTTGCTCGGGCCGGTCTCATGACCGGGCCACAATAGCCACAACAGAGCCACAACGGGAGAAGCGAGGGTGACTGAAGCCATCGTCACGCGATTCAGAGGCAACCCAATCCTCACCAAAGACGACGTTCCATACCCGGTAGCGACGGTTCACAACGCAGGGATGGTCAAACACAACGACCGCTACATCATGCTCTTTCGCGCTCACCGGCGAAACGGTCGCTCCATTCTGGGACTGGCAGAGAGCGACGACGGCTTTCGCTTTCGGGTGCGGCCGGAGCCCTTTATGGTTCCCGCCACCGAAGGAATCTTTGCCGACTACGAAGAATACGGCGTCGAAGACCCCCGCATCTGCGCGATGGAGGGGCAGTATCTCATCACCTACAGCGCCTACTCGAGACATGGCGTGCGCATTGGGCTGGCGCAGACGGAGGATTTTGAGTCGGTGGAGCGGATTTCGCTCATCACCGAGGCCGATTATCGCAACGTAGTCCTCTTTCCCCGCAAGTTCAATGGACGCTACGCCCGCCTGGACCGACCGCACTCCGAGATCTCCCCCTGGTCCATCTGGATTTCCTATTCGCCGGATTTGATACACTGGGGGGATTCCCGACTGATTATGAAGCCTGTGCCGTATCACTGGGACGAGATGAAGATCGGTCCGGGGGCCACCCCTTTCGAGACCGAACACGGTTGGCTGCACATCTACCACGGTGTCTTTCCCACGATGGACGGCTCTGTCTACCGGCTGGGCGTCGCGCTGCACGACCTCCAGGACCCGGCCCGGATACTGGGCGTCTCGGACGAGTGGATCCTGCAGCCGGAAGACCCGTGGGAGGTGACGGGCTACGTCCACAACGTCGTCTTTACCTGCGGGGCGATCCCCGAGGAGGATGGCACGGTCAAGATCTACTGGGGTGGGGCCGACACCGTGATGTGCGTCGGCACGGCGCGGATCAGCAACCTGGTGGATTTGTGCCTGAAGAAAGCGAGACCGCCTCTTTGACAGAGGTGACAGTCACTTGAGAAGTGACTGTCACCTCTGTCACCTCTGTCACCTGCAAATCCTGCTTATGGGAGGTTATCCATTCGATGAAACTCCGACGCCATCCTGCCAACCCAGTCTTACTCCCTGATCCGTCCTCGGACTGGGAATGTTACAACGTCTTCAACCCGGCTGTCATCCATCACAATGGCCTGTTTCACATGTTCTATCGCGCCCAGGGGTTAGACTGGGTCAGCCGCATCGGGTATGCGGTCAGCGAAGATGGGGTACACTGGAACCGTCTGCGCCGGCCGATATTGGAACCGATGGATGCGTCAGATTCGCGTGGCGTTGAGGACCCGCGTGTGATGGAGATCGAGGGTGTCTTTTATATGACCTATACGGCCTACGGGCGCGAGTTCCACAACCCAGGGGAGCCGACTCACGCCGGCGGCGGCATTTTGCCGATGATCGCCCGCAGCCAAAACTTGATCACCTGGGAGCGGGTGGGCCCCATCACACGCGGCGAGGACAACAAAGACCACGTGCTCTTCCCGCGCCGAATTGGCGGACGTTACGTAGCCCTGCATCGCCGTCGCCCTCACGTGTGGCTGGCCTACTCCGACGACCTGCTGACCTGGCACGAACAGAATATGATCCCCATCTATAGCCCGCGTGAAGACAACTGGTGGGACTGCAAAAGCGTCGGCAACAACGGCGTGCCGATTGAAACGGAGCATGGTTGGCTGGTCCTCAACCACGCCTACGACCACGACCACATCTATCGCCTGGGGGTGTTGTTGCTCGACCTGGAGGACCCCAGCCAGGTGATCCGTCGGCCACGGGACCCCATCTTCTGGCCGGAGGAGCTATGGGAACTGCGAGGGGACGTGCCCAACGTGGTTTTTTCCTGCGCCAATCCGGTGGTGGACGGCACCGTTTACGTTTACTACGGCGGCGGCGATCACGTCATCGGTCTGGCCACCTGCCGGCTGGACGAACTGGTGGATTTCGTCCTGAATGCGGAATAGAACCTTAAGAAACGGTCACTTTTGACCTGGCAACGCTCCTGCGCTAAAATCATTGCTATTATAAATTTCTCTCGACGAACCGGAGGACGATCATGAGAGCAATTGATTTCTTTCGAGCGACACTCATCAACTACGTGCAGTTTTTCCTGGAGCGGCTGCCGGGCGCTGTTTTGACACTGCTATTAGGCTGGCTGGTGATCAAGCTGGTCGCCGGCCTGTTCGGTCGTGTGCTCAAGTCGGCTGGCGTGGAGCCGACCATCGCCAGCCTGGGACGCTCGGTGGTGACGGTGGCGGGCTGGATCATCGTCATCGCCGCCACGCTGCAAACGCTGGGACTCAACGAGATCGCGATGGCCGTGTCTGGCTCCATCGCCCTGGTCGCGTTGGCCGTGGCGACGGGTGCGTCAGGGACCACAGGCGACATCGTCGCCGGCGTCTTCCTGGCGGGTGAACAGGACTTCAAGGTTGGCTACACGGTGACGGCGGCGGGTGTCACCGGCGTCATCGAGCGCATTGACCTGCGTAAAACCCGCATCCGAACCGAGGATGGCAAGCTGAACGTGATCCCCAACAAGGCGGTGGAGTCCGCCACCTGGGTCGTGCAGTCGCGGGGCGAGGGGGAGACGAAAGCAAAGGATTGACGCGCGACGCACCCTGTCCTCGTCGCCTTTTTTCAACCGCGAATAGCCTGGCCCAACAGCAGCAACCGTCTGAGCCACGATCTGACCGGTCCTTGATGCCGCTTGACCATAATGACCGTTTTGCTGCACTCGCTCGCCACCCGGTGCGGAATCGAGCCGAAGAGTCGTTGCTCGAAGAGCCGCTCCTCGGCGGCCCCGATGATGACCAGGCTGTATTCCTCGGCTTCGCGCAGAATGCCGGTGACAACGTCGGGCGCAGTGACGACCAACGCCTCCATCGGATAGTCAAAGCCGGCTGCCAGACTGCGCAACAGTTCGTAGCCCCGCGCCATCTTGCTCGAGTTTACGTCTTCGGGCGTGACGAACAGCAGGGTGATGGTTGGTCGCCGTCCTGGATACTGATGCTCGTATTGGCGGGCCTGGGCGATGGCCAGCTCAATCGCCAGCCGTGTGTGTATTCCGCCCGCCGTGGGGATGAGGATGTGCTGCGGCGGCTCGCGGCGACGGAAGCGGACGACGGCAATGTCACACGGCGGATTTTTGGCCAACAGATCGATGATATTGCCAAAGGCGACGTCGCGGCTCTTGGTGTATCCGGGCCAGCCCAAAATAATAAGATTAGAGTTTCGCCGCCGGGCCGTGTCGAGGATGGCCGAGCCGATGTGTCGCCCCACCCGGATCATCGTGTGCACCGGCACGTCGAAGGCGCGCGCCTCCTCGATCACCGCCTCCATCAGCGGCTTGCCGTGCGCCAGAAAGTGACGAGCCTCGCTCAACGAAAGCTGCACCGGCAGGCGCACCACGTGCAAGGCTAGTACCTCGCCATCTTTCTCCTTGGCGATAGCCGCCCCCAAAATGGCCAGTCGGTGTGCCTGCTTTTCGTTGGCCACGGGCAGCAGCACCGAATATTTCTTCACCGCCAGGATTTCCTCGTGCACAATCAGTGCCTCTGTCGGTGCCCCGATCGCTTCCGTGCGCGTGGTGTAAGTGTAGTAGATGAACAACCCTACCCCAATCCAGCCCAGACTGATGTACCACGCCATCGGTTGGAAGGTAAACTGGTAGATGGCCAGCCCCAGATTGCTGATCACGCCCAGGATAGGTAGCAGGGGAAACAGCGGCGTCTTGAAGCCCTTCAAATCCGGCTCGTTGCGTCGGATAGAAATGAGTGAGATATTGACCAAAACAAACGATAGCAAAAAAAGCAGGCTGGCGCCCGACCCTACCACCTCGATGGGCAGAGTCACCGCCATCGCCACCAGGATAAAACCGGTGACCAGCACGGCGGTGTGAGGGGTGCGACGCACCGGGTGGATGACGGCCAGACTGGGAGGCAACATACGCTCACGTCCCATGCTGAAGGCCACCCGCGACGAAGCCAGCACCGTCGCGTTCAACGCCGACATGGTTGAGAGCAACCCCCCGAAGACGATGATGAGCACGCCCACACTGGGCATAAAATTCTCTGCCGCGCGAACAATGCCTGTCTCTTTATAGATGCCCAATATCTCCCACACCGTGTTCACCGCCGGGTCGGAGGGATCCAGCACGTGCGGGTTGAATTCTTGGGGGAGTTGACTGGGCAGCTTGTTGTATACCTCAAACCGGGTGGGGTCCACGGCGCCGATGGAGACCAGCAGGATAAACAGATAGATGATGACCGCCGCCCACAGCGACACGAAGGTCGCGATGGGGATGTTCTTGGTGGGATTCTTGATCTCCTCGCTGACGGTGGCGATGAGGTCATAACCTTCGAAGGCGATAAAGGTGAGTCCCATCGCCGCCATCACCCCTCCCAGCCCCTTGGGAAATAGGGGGGTGAAATTGGCCAGCGCCAGATCGGGGGCGCGACGCATAGCGGCCAGGCCAAAGGCGATGAAAACGGCCAACACAGCGATCTTGGACAGGGTGATGACGTTTTCGGCCTTCCCTGTTACGTCGGCGCCCAGCACGTTGAGCGAGATGAAAAAGGAGGTGATGACAAAGGTGATAATGGAGACGGCGTTGCCATGTCCCACGAGTCCCACAAAGGCCTGGTATATAATCGGGAAATAACTCTTCAGCAGTTCGATGAAGTAGCCGCCAAAGCCGACGGCGTACAGGCTGCACGCCACGGTGTAGGCAAACCAGAGCATCCAGCCTGAAGTGAACCCGATCACGCCGGGGAAGGCCCGTTTGACGAAGGCGTAACCACCGCCGGCCTCAGGGATGGACGAGGCCAGCTCGGCGTAGGTGAAAGCGGTGAAGGTGGTCACAACGCCGTTCAGCGCAAAAGCGATAATCGCTGCCGGGCCCGCCTCGCCGGCTGCAATGCCGGTCAACACAAAAACACCGGCTCCGATCATCGCGCCCAGGCCGATCATCGTCGCGCTGAAGCCGGTCAGTGTGCGGGCCAGTGTCACTTCGCCGTGAGAGGTTTGATTGTCCATAGATGTGACGTCCGATTCGCTTCTCAAATAGACGCTGCTCAGGCGACAAAACCCTTGCGAAGGTTTTGTGGTGGATTTCAAGCCGGAAACGCCGTTGCCCGCCGAAAGTTGCTCCCCACGTCAAAGTGGCTGGCAACCTTCGCAAGGGTGGCTGAGCGGTTACCTCAAATAACAAATTAAGCCCCCAACCCCTCCCCGCCACACGCACCGCAGGGGAAGCCGGGTGGCCTGCTTCCCCGAAATTATAGCATAAATTCAGGTCAAAGGGAAGAAAAAACCCTTTACGTACCCCGCCTCACAGCCGTTTGACATTTTATATACTCTTGAGTACAATGCCCCCTAGCAATGGGGCTGTGGAACGGGAACAATGATTGTCTCCACCCGGCGGGGTATTCCGCTGGTCATCTGGAGTCTCTTCCCCTCCTGCCTCTGATCCAGAAGGCAGGATACTTTTTGTGCTGAGGTGACAGTCACTTTTGGCACGATTATCAGGTCAGAATTTGAAAAATCACCCCGTTTTTTGTGCCAGTTCAAGTGACTGTCACCTGCTCTTGCTTAACAGGGAACAACTCTATTAAATCCCCAGCAGCAAGGCCGGGCCATCCCGGCCACGAGACCAAACAGGAAGACCACCCACAAACCCGGAGCAGCAAATCACTAAATCCCCAGTAAGGAGGCAAAAGGCTTTATGCATGGAATGACCCTATTTGAAACGTATGCTCTTTTTGGTGTGCTGGGCGTTGCCATCTTGGGATTAGCCTACGCCGTCTTTTTGCGCTGGCAAATCCTGCAAGAAGACAAAGGCACGCAAGAGATGCAAGATGTGTGGCAATCTATCAAGGAAGGGGCCGACGCTTATCTCAATCAGCAGTTGCGGACCGTCCTGCCTTTCATCGGCATCCTGATCATTGCCTTGTTCTTCAGCGTGTGGATTGTCAACCCCACACCCGAAGCGCGAGAGGTATTCGGCGCTAATGCGCGTTTGTACATTGCCTTTGGCCGGGCGATTGCCTTTGCGATGGGCGCTGGCTTCTCGTTGGCCGTCGGGCAGATTGGAATGCGGATGGCCGTCGAGGGCAACGTGCGCGTGGCGAGTGCCGCTCGCACCAGCTTTGGCGAAGCCCTGCGCATTGCCTACCGCGCCGGCACCATCACCGGCATGCTGACCGACGGGCTGGGCCTGTTTGGCGGAACGATCATCTTCATCCTCTTTGGCAAGGCTGCCCCCGATGCGCTGCTGGGCTTTGGCTTTGGTGGCACGCTGCTGGCCCTCTTTATGCGGGTGGGCGGTGGCATCTACACCAAAGCCGCCGACGTCGGCGCCGATCTGGTGGGCAAGGTGGAAGCCGGGCTGGAGGAGGACGACCCCCGCAACGCCGCCGTCATCGCCGACCTGGTGGGCGACAACGTGGGCGACTGCGCCGGGATGGCCGCCGACATCTTTGAGAGCTACGAGGTCACCATTGTTTCTGCCCTGATTTTGGGCCTGGCGTTGGTGCGCATCACCGGCGATCTGAACTGGATTGTGTACCCGCTGCTGGTACGCGGCATCGGGGTGCTGTCGTCCATCTTTGGCACTTATCTGGTGAAGGGAGGCACCGAGGGCACCGGCTCTGATGCGATGCACGCCATCTTCCGGGGCTTCCTCACCTCGGCGGCCATTTCTACGGTTTTGTTTGGCATCGTAGCTGTGATCTATATGCGGGACGTGCCGGGGGGCTGGTGGCGTCCCTTCCTTTCGACGGTGGTTGGGGTGGCGCTGGCCATCCTCATCGATCGCCTGACCGACTACTTCACCAGCACCGAGAACTCCCCGGTCCGAGAGATCCGCGAAAGCACCGACGGCGGGCCGGCGACCACGATTCTGTCTGGCCTGGCCGTCGGCTACGAGTCGAGCGTGTGGGCCGTCTTCGTCATCGCCGCGACCATCTTCGCCGCCATCCTCATCTACGGCAACATCCCCGGCTATTCGGAGGCCGAGCAGGTGGCCTTTGTGCTATATAGCGTGGCCATGACCGGCATCGGCATGTTGACCCTCACCGGCAACAACGTGGCTATGGACTCCTTCGGCCCTATCGCCGACAACGCCAACGGCATCGGCGAGATGACGGGGATGGACGAGCGCGCTCGCCAGATCATGGCCGACCTGGACGCGGTGGGCAACACCACCAAGGCCATCACCAAAGGCATCGCCATTGGCTCGGCGGTCATCGCCGCTGTGTCCCTCTTCGGCTCCTTCATCACCGACGTGAGCCTGGTGGACCCCGAAGCCCTGGCCAACGGCATTCGTGTGTCGCAACCGCGTGTCTTCGTCGGGATGCTCATCGGTGGCGCCATCCCATGGCTCTTCTCCTCTTTCGCCATCAAGGCGGTCAGCCGCGCCGCCGGCCTGATGGTGACCGAAGTGCGCCGCCAGTTTAAGATCCCCGGCCTGATGGAGGGCAAGGTCAAGCCCGACTACGCCCGGGCCGTTTCCATCTCCACCACCGCCGCCCAGAAGGAACTGGTCAGCCTGGCGCTGATGGCTGTGGTCTCGCCCATCATCGTGGGCCTGGTGCTCCAGGTGGAGGCGCTGGGCGGCTTTCTGGCGGGCATCATCCTCTCTGGCCAATTGCTGGCCGTTTTTATGGCCAACGCCGGCGGGGCCTGGGACAACGCCAAGAAGACCATCGAAGACGAACCACGCGACCCGGCCAACAACCTGGGCAAAGGCTCCGAACGGCACAAGGCCTCGGTGGTGGGCGATACCGTCGGCGACCCACTCAAGGACACGGCCGGCCCGGCCCTCAACCCAATGATCAAAGTCGTCAACCTGGTCTCGGTCATCATTGCCCCTATCGTCGTGCAATATAAGACCGGGCTGGGTGTCGTCGGCTGGTTGGCCGTGCTGATCCTGGTGGCCGGCTTCTGCTGGGCCATCTGGCAAAGCAAACGCCAGGTGCCGGCCCTGGCCGACATACAAGCCGACGCGGTCGCAGTGCCGGTGGGTGCGTCGGAGTAGCCAACTGGCGTGAATGGATTTCTACCGTAAATACGATACGCTCATGTCCAGCATCGTGTAAATGCGCAAAGAGCGAAAAACAGATCGTTCGTGCACCCAAGCGGCCGGGCGTGGGGGTGAAACGGGTCCAACTGCGGGCGATGCGCAACAAATGGGGTTTGGGTTCCGCGGGGGGGGTGCGCCGGGGGAACGACGCAGCGATTACGTCGGCGGATGCACCTGCAAGTATTGAGTCAGCAATTCGATGGTGCGGCCCAAGATTTCGTAGCTCTCCCAGCCTTGTGAGGCACCGGCGGCGAAGATGGCCGCTCCTTTCACGTAGTCGTCCTTTTGCAACTCACTGTCGTACCAGATGAGCTGGTCCATGTAAACGCCGGGGGTGTCGGCGCGCAGGCCGTTGGATATCCAATAGGCCTCGAAGTCGCGCCAGCCCTTGGCGTCGGCGGGGCCAGGGCGATCTCCCACGGTGCCGTCCACGCCACATTCGGTGATGAGCAGGGGGGTGTCGCCGTAGCCCAGGGGGCTCAGGTAATAGCGATACGACTTGCGATAGCGGACGGTCAGCCAGCCCTCATCGCCCTCGTCGGCGCCGGGGGTAGACTGTAAGGTCCCGAAGCCCCATTGCATAATGGGCGCCGAGTATTCGTGCAGGCCCAGGTAGCCATTGTGTTGTCGCACGGCGTCCAGCGCCGGGGTGAAGTGCTGCCACAACTCCATCGGCGGGTGGCCGGCGGCGAAGTTGCCCACCACCGATCGGACTCCCTGCTCGGCCAGCAGCCGGGTTCGCTCCGCTTCGAAGTCGGCCAGGCGCTGCATCTTGTCTACGGTGTCGGCGACGGGCTCGTTGTAGGCTTCCCATGCGTCAAAGTGTTGAAGGCGAGTGGGTTCCAGGGCGACTTCCAGCAACTTGCCGGCGGCGTCGCGGGCCAGGGGGATGGGGTCGGCCGTCAGGTCGAGTTGGCCCAATATGATGCGCCCCACCACGATGGTGGTGGGCGAATGCTCTTTGATGTAACGGGCAAAGTTGGGGTCCAGGTTCAGCGTTTTGATGAGGGCCGGTTTGCCCAGCCGGATGAGGGTGTCAATCTGCCCGTCGGCGCGGGTGACAAAGAGTCCCAGCTTGCTGGGTGGACCAGGGGGATAAGGCGTCGGTGTGGGGGTGGGGAGCTCGCCTGGGGTGGCCGTGGCGGTCGCTTTGGCGGTGGCTTCTTCACCCGGGGTGACTGTGGGGGACGGCCTGTCGGTGAGCGTTGGGCTGGGGGTGGCCGCAGGGCCGGCACCCCGACCCATCGGGGTGGGGGTGAACGTTGGATACGGGGTGGGCGTGACGTGAGCGGTGGAGAGACTTCTCCCCAGACCGCAGGCCTCCAGCGCAGACAGCAGGGCAAGGGCGCCCGTTCCAATCAAAAAATGGCGGCGGCTCAGCCTGCGGTGTGGAGGCGTCACATAGGGTCTCGTCCTCGGAGCGGGACGTGAAGGTTCGTTGGTCATCGGGTTTATCTTAGCATAGGGAAGAGAAATGTCAAGAACGTCTGGCGGACGTGGAACCACCGGCTTCCCTACTCTGCTCCTCACAAAACAAAACGTCACCGGAGAGGTGACGTTTTGTTGTTGCGGGTCAAGCTATCAAACGCTAGGCCGGCATTGGCACTGCCTGAGCCGGCGTGACCATCCCCATCAAAATTCGCTCGAGGGTCATTACGTGGCTGCAAACACCGCGCGCGCCAAAGAACCCGCAATCGCAGGTCCACTTGCCGTTGCTGTATGTGACGGTGTGCGAATCGTGGTCACCGTTGAAGTTTACCTGGAACTGGTTGAAGCTGATGCGGTCTGGTTCTTGAGCGTAGCGCATCGCCTTTTCAATCTTGCCGATCATACTCGAGTCCATCCAACTGCCCTCCTTTACACATTTGAGATAGGCCGCTTCAGGGCCAGAGATTTGAGCCCGCACCGACGGGCAAAACAAAGAGCACTCAGGCGCAATCGCACCCAGGTGCTCTCAGATAGGCTATGCAATTAGGAGAAGCCAGGTGGCTCATAGCGAGGTCACCTCCTACTCTGCCATCAGTATACAACCAGACCCCCTGTCTTGTCAACCCCCTTACCTGACGGCTACCCTACGAAGTTGCTGTTGATTTTACGCCCCATATTTGGTCAGGCGCAGGGCGTGGGCCATAGCCAGCGGCATAATGTCCACGTGGCGGATGTGTCCCAGGCTGCCACCCAGGCAGGCTGTTTCCCCGAAGGTGGTCACCGGGTCAGCGCGCCCGGTGCGCGCCGAGAGCAAGATGGGCAACGGGTGCCAGCTATGGCTCTTGAGCAGGGCCGGGGTGGAATGGTCGCCGGTGACGACCAGCACGTCGGGCTCCAGGTTCAGCAGGGCGGGCAATGCCTCGTCCACCGTCTCGATGACGTGGGCTTTGGCGTCGAAGTTGCCATCCTCGCCGGTGCTGTCGGTCTTTTTGATGTGGACGAAGAAGAAATCGTACTCGTCCCAATGCTGGCGCACGGTCTCAAATTCGTCGGCGGGGGCATCGCCGTCGACGGGCAGGACCTCCATCCCCACCAGACGCGACACACCCTTGTACATCGGATAGACGGCCACTGCCGCCGCCCGCAACTTGTAGACCTCGGAGAATTTGGGCAGGTTGGGGTCCATAGCAAAGCCGCGCAGGGTGAGCATATTGGCCGGGGGATGGTCGGCCAGGATGCGCGCGGCCTCGGCAATCCACCGATTGGCCAATTCTGCCGTCCGCTCGGCAGCCGGGCTGTAGGCGACGGCCGGCCGCGGCGCAACGCCGGTCTGCTGAGGGTCGGTGTCGTGGACCTCGCCCGACAGCCCCTCGCCCCGAAGCACGAGCACAAAGCGATATTCCTTCACCGGCTCGACGAAGGTTTGCACGCCCGGCAACTGGATGCTGCGCAGCAGTTCCACCCGTTTGGTCCCCTCTTCGGTCGAGATGCGCCCAGCACGTCGGTCGGTGATAAGGCCGTCCGCGTCCACCGTGCAAAAGTTGCCCCGTGCTGCCACGTCGTTCGGCTGAAGGTCAAAGCCGATGCCCAGCGCTTCCAACACGCCTCGCCCAATTTCGTATTGCAACGGATCGTAGCCAAAGAGGGCCAGATGGCCCGGCCCGCTGCCAGGGGTAATGCCCGGCGACACGGGAAGGCTGAGACCGCAGGCCGAGCGAGCTGCCAGGGCGTCCAGGTTGGGGGTGCAGGCGGCCTCCAATTCGGTGGGGCCGCCCGGCTCCATCGGCACACCCCCCAGCCCGTCTATCACCAGCAGCACGATTTTGGTATTGTTTTTGATGGAAAGCTCTTGCATTAGTTCGAGTTGATTCATCGCATCACATTCCCTTGCTGGGCATTTTCGTGACTGGTGGCTCAGACTTCCGAAGTCTCGCAGACTTCGGAAGTCTGGAAAGCCCACTACTGGAAGACTTACACCCCGCTGCACTAGCTCAGCAACAATCGCCCGCTTTCGGCGACGGCCGCGGCGACCAGAGCTTTGCCCAGGTCCACCAGGATGAAAGGAGCCGCTCCCAACATCCAGGCAGCGCGCAGACCGCCCACTGTGGGCGACAGCCAGGCAAGTCCGCCGGCGTAGATGACCGCCACGCCGGCCAGCGTCGCCAGGAAGCGACTGGCCCGCGTGGCCGACAGTTTTTCGGCCAGCCAGCCGGTGACAAAGGCTCCCGGCACAAACGCGAGCAGATAGCCGGCGGTCGGTCCGGCCAGGGCGACCGGGCCGAGGGCGCGGGCGTCCAGGGGCAGGCCGGCGGCGATGGCAGCCAGGTAGGCAAGTTGACTGACCGCGCCGCCTTTGGGTCCCAACACCAACCCGGCCAGGAGCACCGCCATCACCTGGAGGGTGATCGGCACCGGAGTGAAGGGGAGTGGGATGGTGATACGGGCGGTCAGGGCCGTCAGAGCGACGAACAGGGCAATGCCTGCCAGACGCGCCCAACGAGAAGCGCCCACCCGACGAGAAGCAACTGAAAGCATCGTTGTATTCCTCCTGTGCGAAAGGTAACAAAAGTATAGCCAAACTATTGGCGGCTGTCAATCACATGCGAGGGTGCGCCCCCAATCCGAACGCACCCCGCGGGCGGTCAGCCCTGGTTCTCGATGGTTGCGCCGGGGGCAATGGAGAGGCGATAGATGGCCGATGCGCCGGCCTGGCGCAGAGCCGCCTCCAGTGCCGAGGAGTCGTCGTCGGGCCAGAGGGCGATGATGGTGCCACCGTCGCCGGCGCCGGCCAGCTTGGCGCCCAGCGCGCCAGCCCGGAGCGCAGCCGCGATCAGCCGTTCGTTCGATTCACCGGAGCCGCCCAGGTCGCGTTGGATGGCGTGATTCTCGTTCATCAATTCGCCCAACAGGGGCCAGTCTTCCAACAGAAGGGCCTTTTTGCCCATGCGGGCGATTTCGGTGATGCGCTCGTAGCCGGCAACGACCTCCGGTTCTCCCTCCAGCCAGCGCTCGCGGATCGGCTTGTGAACGGCGCCGGAGGAGTGTTGCACGCCGGTGTAGCCCAACACAAAGGGCAACCGGTTCACGTAGGGACTCAACGGTTCGATGGTGGCGAAGAGCTCTGCCTCTGCCTCGCGGTAAAATTGCTTACCCCGAAAGTCCATGTAATTGAGGCCGCCGAAGGTACACATGTAAGCGTCCTGGTAGCCGCACACCACTTTAAGATGGTTTAGTTCCACGTAGCGAGCCATCTCGGCCAGGCGGTAGAGGCTGGGGAATTGGTCTTGCCAGGCCAGCAGTCCCCTCAGCAGGGCGACGACCAGCGCCGTGGACCCAGACAAACCGCTGCGCAGAGGGATTTCGCTTTCGTATTCCACCCGGCAGTCCAGCCGTGGCAACCGCAGGTAGTCGAGGACGGCCCGGGCCACGTCGAAGAGGTCGCCCTGGGGACGCAGGTCGGCCCGGCCCGTGATACGACACTCCTGGTCGTTGGTGGCCAGAGTCAGCGCATCGCAGGGAGTAATGACAACGCGCGCCCGCATCTCCACCGAGCAGGAGAGCACCGAGCCACCGTACATATCGGTGGGATTGCCGATGATGCCCGCGCGACCGGGCGCCGAACAGGTGATTTGGCGGTCAGAGCTCATAGGCTATGGCTTTGATGTATTGCCGGGCCAGGTATCCGTACCGTTCATCGGCCAGGGCAAAGTCGATAAAGGTGCGAAAATAACTCTCGAAGTTGCCAACGTCGTAGCGGCGTTGGTCTGGGCGGAGCAGCCAGGCGTAAACCGGCTGTCCCATCTGGATGAGCAGTTTGATGGCGTCGGTGAGTTGGATTTCACCCTGCCGGTCGGGCAACGTGCGCGCCAGCGCCTCGAAGATAGCCGGGCTGAAGACGTAGCGGGCGGCCACGGCCAGGGTGCTGGGAGCAGTGCCGCGTGGGGGCTTTTCGATGATGTCGGTCATGGCGACCGGCTCGCCGGGCGGAGGCTCGCTTCCCTGGATGCTGGCGATGCCATAGCGGTGGGCCTCGTCGGGGGGGACCTGCTCCACGGCGACGACGGCGGCCGCCTTCAGCTCGCGGTGAGCCTGCATCATCGCTCGCAAGGGTGCTGCCGGGTCTTCGCCGGCGATGAGGGAATCGCCCAACGCCACCACGCAGTCCTCATTGTCCACAAAATCGGCACCCAGTGCAATGGCGTGTCCCAGGCCTTTGGGGCTGCTCTGGCGGGTGTAAAAGAAGCGTGATTTCCGCTGGATGTAGGCCAGTTCGGCCAGCACCGCCTCGTTGCCAGCCTGCTCCAGCGCCGACAGCAACACCGGGTCGGGATCAAAATGATCTTCGATGGCTCGCTTGCGTCGCCCGGTGATGATGAGAATCTGCGTCAGGTCGGCGGCTTGTAATTCTTCGACCACGTATTGGACCACTGGCTTGCGACCCACCGGCAACATCTCTTTGGGCTGCGATTTGGTTGCCGGCAGCAAGCGAGTGCCCAGGCCAGCGGCAGGCACAATCGCTTTGTGAATGGGTTGAGTCATAAGATCACCTCACGTTCGGGGGTTGAGCACCCGGAGAGATTGAGAGGTGGAATTGTGCAATCAGGTCAGGTGACAGTCACTTCTGAAAGTGACTGTCACCTGACCCATCACCGCCTTCTCACCTGCTGATTATAGCACCAAGTGGATGGCTATGCCACATCCCAGTGCCCTGTCACCGCCGCTTCGACGCACGCCTCCAACGGGCCATAGCGCACCGCCAGCCCGGAGTGACTTGGGGCATAGTAGGCTCCTTTGCCAGAGGGGGTGGCCATGCGCCGGAAGCCCAATTCCCTCACCGGCGCGACGACCAGGCAGGTGTCGGCGACCACCTGGCCGCCCAGTGACTCCAGGGCTGCCACCAGCCCCGCCTTCTCCGCCTCCGCCCGCACCTCTCGCGCCATCGTCACCCACAGCGCCGCCCGAACTCGCCGTCCGGCCAGCAACTCGATCACCTGGGCCAGCTCGGCCAGCGAGGCGTGGGGACAACCGATCCACACCAGGTCGATCTCGTCGCCGCCGTCGCTGCTGAGCGCGGCGTAGCCCTCGTCCAGGCTCTCGACGACGACTCGCTCCGCATCGGGGGCGACGATGCCCGGTTCGCCGGCCTCCGGGGTGAGACCCGCCACGTGGTAGAGCGCCACCGCACCGCTGGCAGCCATGGCTGCGCCCAGGGCTTTGAGTTGGTCAATGGGGATTGGGGACTGGGGATCGGGGATTGGTAATTGGGGATTGGTAATTGGGGATTGGGGAGGACACAGCCCGGAACTCCAAACCCGAAACTCAAAATAAGGTACCCGGTTTCGGGCCACCCGGCCCACCATCGCCCCCAGCGCGCCGAAGTCGGCGGAGGATTGGACAGGGCAGCGCACGTCCACCACCAGTTGGGCGCGGCGATTCTCCGGCAGATGCAGGCCGTAGCGGGGGGTGCGGCCGGCGATGGCCGCCGCCAGTGCGCTGGGACCTCCCTCGCGGTTGGTGCGCGCGCCCAGCACGCTGTTGGCAAAGCTGACCGCGCTCGACTCGGCCCAGGCGACGTGGTCCACCCGCGCCGGGACGTTGCCCACCAGGTAGGGGGTGCAGGTGCAGGTGGTGCGAATCCCCATGGCGGCAAAGGCCTGGATGACCCGCGCCTGCTTCTGGGCAAAGTCGGCGTCGAAGCCAAGCTCCTGCCAGCGGTCCAGGTCCAGCCCGGCCGGGTTGAGGGTGGTCGGCACGCGCACGCGGGCCCCCTGCGCCGCCCACTCGGCCAGGAATTCCAGGCCGGCGTCGCCCAGATTCTTGTAGCTGACGCCGGCCACCTGCACGCTGGTGACAGGGACCAGGTCGTCCGCGCCGTAAATCCTCCCCAGCGCGGTGAGAATCTCCATCGCTTTTTGCACGCCGGGACCAAAGTCGCCGGCCAGCATCGCCTGTTCTTCGTCGGTCAATTTCATGATTTCAGCTTGTGGATTTGTAACTACCCCTCATGTCATTGCGAGGGACGACGCAATCCCCAGCCTGCAAACGCGGAGATTGCTTCGTCCCTCGCAATGACAGGCTGAGCGGCTCGACAATTCTACTCCGCATATCGCACCTTTTCAAAAGCGGCCCGGTCCGCGCCCCACGGAATGGTGGCGTCGAGGCCCATTTTGGCGGTGCGGGCCTTCTTCCCCGGCCGGTGGGTCCCCGACGGGTCCAGGCTGCTGCCGGGCTGGTCGGTCAGCACTACCAGGTCGCGGTCGGCCTGGAAACGGGTGGCGATGGCCCACTCCACCTCGGCCGGGTCGTAAGGGTTCACGTCGGTGTCTACGACGACCACGTGCTTGAGTGAGCCGTGTCCCCGGAAGGCAGCCTCGATGGCGGCGCGTCCATCGTCCGGGCCACGCTTCTCGATCTGCACCACCGCGTGCAGCCAGCTTGCGCCGCCGGGGGTGATGGCCACGTTGACGCAACGGCAAACCTGGTTGACGGCGGCGAAGATGCTCGGCTCTTTGGGCATGCCCATCAGCAGTTTGTGCTCCAGCCCGCCGGGCAGGAGCGCCTGGTAAATGGGATTGCGCCGGTGGGTGATGCAATCGATCTCGACCACCGGCCCGGGGCGAACGAAGTCCACCGTCTCCGTCAGGTCCACGAAGGGACCTTCGGGGGCGGTGGCGTGGGTCAGGCGACCCTCCAGCACCAACTCGCAGTCGGCGGGGACGTGGAGGGGGACCGTTTTGCAGGGCACGACCGGGGTGGGGGCCAGGGCGTTGGCAATCGCCAGCTCGTCCACCCCCATCGGCGGCGACATCGAAGCGGCCAGCAACACCGGCAACGAGTTGCCGATGCAGATGGCAACGGGCAGGTCGCCGGCCGATTTGCGCAGGGCGGTGTCGGTGCCCCGCCGCTCGACGACGCGGGCGGCGAAGCGTCGCCCGTCCAGTCGCAGCAGCCGGTGAAAGCTGACGTTGCGTCCGTAGTCGGGGTCGTTCAGCACCACGATCCCGGCCGTCACGTAAGGCCCGCCGTCGAAAGGGAAGTGACGCAGAATGGGCAGGCGGGTCAGGTCCACGTCGGGCTCGACCACCTCCTGGCAGGGCGCATCGCCGACGACCGGCGGCGGGACCGGGTTCTCCAGCGCGGCGGCCAGCCTGTGGATCATCTCCTCCACCGGCACGCCCAGGGCCATCGCAAAGTACTCGCGGGCCGAGGCTACCCCGGCCACCACCTGCCAGCCGGGGTAGCCGGTCACGTCGGAAAAGAGGACCGGTCGCCCATCGTGGCGGTGAACGATGTGAGCTATCTCCAGAACGGGATCGGCAGGCGCGTCCACTTCGACCAGACGGCCGGCGGCGCGGGTCTGGGCGATCAAGTCCCGGAGACCTGTGAGTCCTTTCTGAGGGTCCATCATTTGCACCTGCTCGATCCCCGTCGGGCGCGGTCGGCCTGTTTTGGGCGGAAGGCCAGGGGAGACCGGCCCGAACGATTGAAAGCGCGAAGGGCCACGGCGTCACGCCCCTTCCATTTCGGCAGCCCGCCGCCAGAGGAGCAGCGTGGCGCAAACGAGCAGCACCAGCATCCACAGGATGGTCAGCGGGGCCAGGGCAGAGACCATCAACCCCGGCACGCCGACCACCGGAAAGAGCAAGGCCAAAACACTCATCGTCCGATCCAGCGGCCTGGGACTCCACAGTCCCATTCCCAGCAGGGCGACGGCGGCAAAGGCCACCAGGAATTTGACCTGCCCGACGACGTGCAAGGTGAGCAGCCAGGCGGGTTGGGGGGTCGCTCCCAGCAGATGGCTCTGGATGAGGCCCACGGTGAGCGCATTCTCCACGTAGTCGAGCAGCCCGCCCAGCAGCGCCCCGACCAGCGCCACGGTCCCCAGCAGCCGGGCGCGCGTCCGCACCAGGACGGCCACGCCCAGCAGCGCGGTGGAATAGCCGATCACGAACAGGTTGTCGATGGCCATTGCCGTTTTCAGGCTGGCCGCGTGGCGGTCTACGGCAGCGCCAAAATCGGCCGGGGTCGTCGCCCCCTCCAGGGCCGCAAAACTGTCTCCAACCGACAGTCCCACCGCAAACAGCGCAAGCAACAACACCACGGCTGCCCCCGCTCCCAGAGCGCCGATACGTAGAATCCGACGTGTGTCTGTCATCGTCAGCTCCTTTGTGGCTGGTTGTGTCTCCGCCCCCAGTGTATCACACCCGCGGGTCTGGCACAAATTGAATCTCACTGAACCTGACTTGACAACAGAACGTATGTTCTGGTATAATTACAAGCGAACTGGAACGTATGTTCTACTTGGTTAATCTGTGTCCTCCCTTTGGGGGATCCTTTGGCTGGGGGCTTCAGTCCTTTCCAATGAAATTCTTGTACAAAAAGTGAAGATTTCTCTGCCGGGATTGGGGGATGGGGGGATTTTCCTAACTTTCATCTCCTAATCCCCTCATCCCGGCCCTGTTTGGCCGCGGCTCGTCCGGGTTAGGTACTCAACTGGCGCGAAAAAGGAGTGCAGGCAACTATGATGGAACAACTGAGCGAACGACAACAGGCGATACTGGCGTTTATCGAAACGTTTGTGCGGGAGAACGGCTACCCGCCAACCTACGAGGAGATTCGGGTGGCGCTGGGGATCAGCACCAAGTCGCTGGTCAATCACCACCTTGAGGCACTGGAGGCGGCAGGATGTCTGTCGCGCGTACCCAACACCCCGCGCAGCATCCGCCTGTCCCGGCCCGAGACCTTCCGCGTGCCCCGGCTGGGACACATCGCAGCCGGCCTTCCCATCTCCTTTGGCGATTCTGACCCCGACGACTTCATCGAATTGACGCGAGACATCGTCGCCGAGCAAGACGGCCTGTATGCCCTGCAGGTCAAAGGCGACTCGATGATCGACGCGCTGGTCAACGATGGCGACGTTGTGATTATGAAGCATCAGACCGAGGCACGCAACGGCGAGATGGTCGCCGTTCGGCTGCGCGACCGGGACGAAACCACGCTCAAACGTTTCTATCGGGAGAACGGTCACGTGCGCCTTCAGCCGGCCAATCCAACGATGCCGCCGATCATCGTGCCCCCGACGGCCGTGGAAGTCCAGGGGCGGGTGGTGGCGGTCATCAGACAGGTGAATTAGGAGGGAGTTGGGGGTCATATGCGTCAGCTTAAGGGACATATGCCCAGACTTCGGAAGTTTTTTGAGGGTGGTTTCGCCAGCAATCAGCCGGATAATGGGAGTAACTGCGCTGACAAAGGGGTCATTGGAAACTTCCGAAGTCTTGGAGCGTGTCTGAAAATTCAGGGTTTAGGGTCCGTAGTAGCGACTCACCCGCACTGCGGCGCAGTGCAGGTGAGTCGCCACTACAAGCATTTTTCAGACACGCTCTTGAGGACGCACATAGGGCTGGAGGAAAAGGAGTGACGAGATGCGCCGGATGCTGGAATATCAGGCAGATCAAATCGAAATGGTGCTCTACTCACACAAAGTGCCGGGGCGGGTGCTGGGTGGGGTGGTGACACCTCGCTGGGTGCGTTTCGAAGTGCTGCCGGCGCTGGGGGCGAAGGTGAGCAGCATCGCCCGGCTGTCGGAGGAGATCGCCCTGCGGCTGGGAAGTGGAGGGGTGCGAGTGCGACGACAGGGGAGCCGGGTACAGGTTGAAGTGCCACGGGAGGATGGGGAGATAGTGCGGCTGTTGCCGCTGGCGGCGCGGCTGCGGGAGATTCCGCGCCGGACGGCAGTGCTGGGGTTGGACGAGGAAGGGACGCCGCTGCTGTTGCGGCTGCCGAGTCCAGAGGTGGGACACGTGCTGGTGGCGGGGACGACGGGCAGCGGCAAAACGGCGTTGGCGCGGAGCATGGCCGTCAGCCTGGCGCTGCACAACCGACAGGGAGAAGTGCAGTTGGTGGTGATAGACCCGAAGGGACGAGGATATGGGGCGATGTCGGGGCTGCCGCACCTGCTGTGGCCGGTGATCCGCGAGGTGCACGAGGCGGCCTACGCGCTGAGCGACCTGGTGAAGCTGATGCTGGAGCGGGATCGGACAGGCGTGCGGGAGCCACGGCTGGTGGTGGTGATAGACGAGATGGCGGATCTGGTGGAGGCCGGGGGCCGAGGGGTCATGCGAAGCATCACGCGGCTGACGCAGCGGGGGCGAGAGGCGGGCATCCACATCATCGGCTGCACGCAAAAGCCGACGGTGGATGCCATCGGCAGCCTGGTGAAAAGCAACTTTCCGGCCCGGTTGGTCGGGAGCGTGGCCAGCCCGGAGGACGCGAAGGTGGCGAGCGGCCTGAAGGGGACGGGGGCGGAGAAGCTGCTGGGACGTGGCGACTTTTTGCTGGTGGTGAAGGGAGACGTGGTGCGATTTCAGGCCGCCTACGTGAGCAGCCGCGAGATAGAGGCGGTGGTGGAAAAGTTGCAGTTGGGGGGGCGCAAGAGTCGGCGCTGGCCTTTGGAAGAACTCGTAGCGACCGGCACAGATTCCCGGAAAGACGTTGCGCCCGGCCACGTCAAATCGGCGAACGGACGAGGCGTGGCAGCCAAAGTTGCCCGACAGTTGCGGCTGATCAAGTAGACGGCGACCGCCCCCCAACCCACACACAGGAGACGAGGATGGGACTGGACGTATGGTTTCGCGAGGACGTGGCGCGAGTATTGCGTGCTGCGCGTGTGGCCGGCCGAGAGGCGCAAGCCGGGCCAGACGGGCAAATTATGAGCAAGAGGCAATCCGATTATTGGCGCGGCTACGAGGCGGCGCTGGCGACCATCGGCACGGCCTTTGGCCTCAGCCCGGCGACACTTTGCACCGAGGAGACACAGCGGCCGGCTCTCCCGGAGGGCGAATGGTCACTCTCTGATCCCCGGCAGCCGGCCGTCGAGCAATCCCGAAACCTGGACACGACAGGAGCCTGGAAATGAAACGAACTCTGGCAATCGTCGGTGCGGTGTTTGCGGTGGCACTGGCGGTGGTAATCGGCAACCGGATGAGCGCAGACGCAATGGCCGTGGTGGTGGGTGTGGTGTGTGGCGTGCTGGCCAGCGTTCCAACCAGTCTGCTGCTGATTTGGGCCCTGGGGCGGCGTGGACAGCCCGCCGGAACGGAGGCCGGAGGGGGGGCTGGGCAACGGGCCAACTACCCGCCGGTCGTCGTCGTGAACCCTGGCCCGGGATATGGATACGGGGCGCAAGGCTATGGCCCGCCGCCAACCCCGCCGCTGGACCGGAGCCTGCCCGCGCCCGGTAGTCCACGCACCTTCAAAGTCGTTGGCGACGAAGAGACCGCACTGGACGAACTGCGCCACATCTTTCCGGGACTGACCGATGATCTGGTGGAGGGACGCTGAAATGATGCAAGAAGGACTGCTGTGGTTCGATGCTGACCCCAAGCGCACTCTGGCCGAGAAGGTGCGACGAGCCGCCGACCGCTACCGTTTCAAGTTCGGCCGGCGGCCCAATCTGTGCTACGTCAATCCGGTCACCCTCGGCGACGGCCCTGCCGAATGTCACGGCGTGCGGCTGGTGCCGGCACCGAATGTGCTGAAACACCACTTTTGGATTGGCGTAGAGGAAACTTCGGAACTGCGCAGGGTGGCCTGAAGCCACAGAAGCCACAGTATCTTATCCCGGCTTGTGAGCCACGATTTTGGCGCTGACGATTTTGTAGCTGTTCACCTGGTCCGGGTCCAGGCCGGCCAGGGACTCTTCGAGGGCGGGGGTGAGCCCGTACTCCTCCAGCAGATCGGCGCCGTAAACAGCGCGCGACACAACGCGCACGTCCGCGAAACCGGCATCCCGCATCTTTTGCAGATACTCTTCCTCGTCCAGCGCGCCGGCGACGCAGCCCACCCAGGCCTCGACGCTGCGTTGCACCTCGTCGGGCAATCTGCCCTGAGTCACGATGTCCGACACGGCCAGCCGGCCGCCAGGCCTGAGCACGCGGAAGGCTTCGGCGAAGACGGCGTCTTTGTCGGGCGAGAGGTTGATCACGCAGTTGGAAATGATCACGTCGACGGAGGCGTCGTCAACCGGCATATCCTCGATCTCCCCCTGCCGGAATTCGACGTTGCTCGCGCCGACTTTGGTCTTGTTTTCGTTGGCCAGTTTGATCATTTCAGGGGTCATATCCAGGCCGATGACGTGTCCCGCCGGGCCAACCTCACGGGCGGCGATGAAACAATCAATGCCGCCGCCGGAGCCCAGGTCGAGCACGGTGTCGCCGGGTTGCAGGCCGGCGAAAGCGACGGGATTGCCGCAACCCAGGGAAGCCTCGACCACGGTTTCGGGCAGGCCGGCGGTGTCTTCCGCGCCGTAGAGGTCGTCAAACAACTCGATCTCGCTCGACGCGCTGCCGGGCGAGCAGCAGTCGGTCGCCGGGCCGGAGCAACCGGCGGTGACGCCTTCTTGCACTTTGCTGGCGATGTCGCCGTACCGCTGGCGCACCTGTCCCTTGATTTCGGTCGTCTCGTGTGTGGTGGTCATCTATCCACTCCTTTGATTTAAGTGAGTGTGGCTAAAATTTATGGGTAGTGACGACTTCAGGCGTTCCTGGCGACTGAAGTCGCTACTACCTTCCACAGATTTTAGCCAGACTCGATTTAAGTTTCGCCGCAATCTGCGGTCGGGTAAATGGGTGTGGCTGGCTGAAGCCTCGAATGAAACGATATATTCGAATATATCTATTGGTATGGGCAAATAAAAAAGAGTTGTTCCCTATTTAAGCAAAAGCAGGTGACAGCCACTTGAACTGGCGCAAAAAACGGGGTGATTTTTCAAATGCTGGCCTGATAATTGTGCCAAAAGTGACTGTCACCTCAGCACAATTTGCTTTTGCAAGGGCCTGGCATCTACGCATCTCCGGGAAGCACGTCGGTTGGGCTGACATCCTCTGGTGCGAACTTGGCGAACAGGGTGCCGCAGCACGCAATCACGTTTTCCTGGTCAATTGAATAGAATATTTGCTTTCCCTCCCGGCGGCTGGTGACCAGCTTGGCGTTTTTGAGCAACGTCAGGTGGTGAGAGATCGTTGGCTGCGACACGTTGAAAGCGTCTACCAGGTCGCTCACACACATCTCTCCCCTGGCCAGCAACATCTCCAAAATTCGCTGGCGTGTTTCGTCACCCAGGGCTTTGCAAAAGTCTACACAGCTAATCATCGGGATGCTCTGCACAACAAATAGATAATATTAAATACGTCTATATATTAGCATGGCCGACCGGCTTTGTCAAGGGGGCAACCTTAAAAAAAGGCGCGAGCACTCGCGCCTTTTGAGGTTCAAACGTTGGCGGTTCAGGCCATTTCGGCGACGGCCTCTGTTTCAACCTGGGTCTCCCGGTCTGCCTCCAGATCCTCCGGTTTCACCTGCCACAGCTTGTCGGGGCTTTCCACCCGGTCTATAAAAAGGACTCCGTTCAGGTGGTCTATCTCGTGCAAAAAGACGCGGGCCAACAGCCCTTCGGCTTTGATGCGGATAGATTTGCCGTTCACGTCTTTGGCTTTGACGACGACCCATTCCGGCCGCCAGACCAGGCCGTACCAGGTAGGAATAGACAGGCAACCCTCCTCGCCTTCAACCTCGGTTTGGCTGGTTTTGACTATTTCTGGATTGACGAGCACGAAGGGTTTGCCGCTTTGTGGATCATCCGCATCTTCATCTTCCGGCAACTCGGCGACGAATAATCGTTGCAGTAATCCGATTTGAGGGGCGGCCAGGCCGATGCCGTGAGCAGATCGCATCGTTTCCAGCATGTCGTCGGCGAGGGCCTTGAGTGCCGGCCCAAATTGCTTGACGCGCTTCGCTTTTTGCCGGAGACGAGGGTCGTTGGCGTAGATGATCTGTCTAATTGCCATATTCGGATAAGAAACCTCCTGAAGGCTGGGGGATAGTATAACCCCCAACAGAGTGGTTGTCAAAACTTTTGTGCCACGTTGAAGTAAGGGGATAAGCCAGCGATACCCTTGCGAAGGTTACAAGAAGTTCTGGCAATAGAGCACTTTCGGGTCATCAAAGGCGTGTTTGCCCGGCAATCTACCACCTAACCTTCGCAAGGGTTATTGTCACCCCCTCGCTTTGGGTAGTCTCCCCGTTAAGCGTTGATGATGTTTGGGAGCGCGAGGGCTTGCCCTCTCCCTCCCCCAACCCCCTCCCTCTCCCAATTTGGGAGAGGGAGGGGGTGCAGGCGGGGGTGGGTGAGGGCTTTGTCTCCTCTTCGCCACCAACACTCAACGGGGGGACCCCCTCGCTTTGGGTTGCTACGAAAACTTTTGTGCCTCACGGCGAGGGGGCGGGCGGCGACTGCTCGGCGACGGGCAGCAAAAAGCTGATCAGGTTGCTTCCATCCGCTTTGCGTTCTATCCAGATGCGGCCCCCTTCGTCTTCGGCCAGGGACCGGGCGGCGCGGATGGTCTCGTCCTCCTCCAGGGGCGGAGTGCCGTGGGGAGTAGCTCCTCCGTCCTGAATGAGCACGACCAGGTGCCGGGGCCGGCCATCGGTAATCTGCACCTGGGTGCGCACGCTGACGCTGTCGCCCACGCCGGTGCGCTTGCCGGCCGCTGCCAGCAGGTCGGCCAGCACGTGGTTGACGCACTCTGTGTCGATCTGCACCGGCGGCAAATCGTCGCCGATGTCTCTGACGACGCTCACGCCATCGAGGGAGAGGGTTTTTTGCGCCACGTCCACGGCTTCGTTGATGACCTCGGTGATTGAGAGGGGGGAGACCGGGGGGCTCCGTCGCCCAGGCGGGGGAGGTTCGTCACTCAATTCGCGCAGGACGACTTCGATCCGCTCGACGCCCTGCCGGATGCGCTGAAGGTAACGGCGCTGCATCGAGTCTACCACCCCGACCGTGTCGCCCAGCAGCAGATCGCTGTAGCTGGCAATGGCAGTCATCGGACCGCGCAGTTTTTGTGACAGGTCGGCCAGAACTTCGTCACGGGCGCGCCAGCCCTCGGTTTCGGCCGAAACGTCGTGGAAGATGGCGACGATGCTGGCCGCTTCGGCTTCGTTTTCACAAATGGGGATGAGTTTGGCGTGAATGGCGCGGTCGTTGATGTATAGTGTGGTCTCGGGGGTCGGCAGCCCCGATTGTCCGCTGCTGCCCAGGGCCAACGCCAGGCGCAGCGAACCGACTATTCGCTGCCAGCGGGGGTCGTCGGCGACGGTTTGCAAATCTGAGTTGATCAGGTCGGCCGCCGGTTTGCCCAAAATTTGGGCGGCAGCTTCGTTGGCCTGACGTATGAGGCCTTTGACGTCGCACAGAAGCACCCCCTCTGCCAGGTGCTTCAAAAGTTGAACGTCGGAGACGGCGGGGGTGAAGAATGTGTCGGCTTCGGTGACGGGGCGCGTCTCGGCGGGCGAGGGCTGCGTCGCGTGGGGCAATCCGGCCTGGGCCAGCCACTCAAGCTGAGGGAGCAGGCCAAGCACTTCTTCATTCCACAAGCCCAACCGCTGGGCCATCTCTTCGGCGTTTTCGGCCTGGGCGCGGAGGTCCTGGGCCAGTTCTTGCGCACGCTCGATGCCCCGCAACACCTCTTCGCGCTGCGCTCGTAGCCCCTGCACAAATTGCTCCAGCGCGCGCCAGTCCTGGTCGGGGGCGGGAGCGGCCGGCGCTGTGCCGCTCTGTTCTTTCAACGCTGCTGCCAGTTCGTCGGCTTTGGCCGAGGCTTCGGCGAAAAGGCGCGCATTTTCGATGGCGATGGCGGCGTAGTTGGCCAGCGACGAGAGCAAGGCCACGTCGTGATCGCTGAAAGTTCGCATGCTGGCGACGGAGTGGTCCACCGAGAGGACGCCGATCACCCGGTCGGCCGACTTGATCGGCACGTTGACCAGCGACTTGACCAGGTAGCCCGTCTTGACTTTGTATTTCTCGTCACGCTGAAAGCCACCCATACGGATCGGGCGGCCTGTCTTCACCACCTGGCCGGCGATACTGTCGTTGACTTTCATGCTCATGCCGCGTGCTGCTTTTTCTCCCAACCCTTTGCCGGCACGCAGGGTCAGATCGCCGGTCTCTTCGTCTACCAGGAGCAGGAAGCCCTCTTCGGCATTGGTCAGATAGACGGCGGCTTCCACGATGCGGTTGAATACCGCTTCCAGATCGAGCACCGAGGTTACGGCCCGGGCTATCTCGTGCAGGGTGCTCAGCTCACGAACCCGGCGCTCAAGGATCTGGGTTGTGGTTGGTTGGCGTTGTTCGTCCGGCTGTTCGGCCATTGTCGTCGCTCCGGCGAGTCTCTGAAAGGCCAAATAGGGCGGCCTGAAAACGACATCTTCTATTGGTTAGAATACACCAGCGGTGGCTCAATGTCAAGGAAAAGCGAGATGGGAGAATAACGGGTGCATTTCAATTCTATGGCAGGATGCGTCTTTTATCTGGCCCGGCATCAGGCGATAGCGACTAATGTCGCGCCTGAAGGCCCCAGGCCGAGGCGTCGGCCTGCGCCGACGGGGAGGTGGACGCCTGGCCGTCAGGCCTGCAGGGGCGGTTTCAACCGCGTTTGTGCCTGGCACAAAATCCGCCATAAAACTGAAATGCGCCCTAGCCCATAGGGCAATCGCATCTTAATTTTATACCAATTGCGTATTGAAAGGCTGTATTTTCTGCCCGCGCCGGAATAGGGAT
>JAJRXB010000139.1 GCA_024276515.1 Chloroflexota bacterium | reverse complement strand
TCGTCAGCGAAGGAGTGGTGTTTCGTTGATACCGTCGCCTTCTGCACGTTGTCCTTTCTCCATCAAGAACCTTTCGGATGCTCTATTGGCGCCCGTGCGTAATCGCACCAGCCGGGCGATGATCTGGCTGCCCTGGCTGGGTGTGGCCCTGCTGGTGGCCGCTGTGCTGTCGCCGGGGACCGTTACCGCGTCGTACCTGTCGTTTCAGTCGCCCCCGGCGGCCACCCCAACACCTCTCCCCCCGACGCCGACCCCACCACCGCCGGCGCCGACGGCAACAGAGGCCCCCACGCCGGTCCCTCCGGAGCCGACGCCCACCGAAGTCCCTCCCACCGTGGCGCCGACGGAACCCCTCTCCACCGAGGAGGTGGTTCCCACGGAGCCGATTCCTCCTGAGGGAGAGACGCCCCCCTCCACCGAAGAGGCTGTGCCTCCAACGGCTTTGCCCACCGTACCGCCCGTCCAGGGAGAGGCAACACTCTCCCCTCAGGCGACCGAGCCACCGCCCGGCTCTCCAACGCCGGAGACAGAGCAGCCCCCCGACGCCGAGGCGGGACGGTCTGTCATCAACTGGGTCAAGTTTTGGGATACCGTGGCCGTGGCTCTTGCTTATCCCTGGCTCTGCTGTGGGGTTGGCCTCTTGCTACTGGTGCCGCTGATTTTGCTGTATCTGGAGATCAAGGGGCGGCGTCCGCCGCCTATGCCGCCGGAACCGTTGCCGGCAGAGCCGGCAAAGCCGACAGAGAAGAAAGAGGATGGAGCACAAGAGGGGAGGGATGAGTGATGAGGAACGAAAGCGCCCCAGGTTGATTGAGCGTTTTTTAGCGCGTTGCTCGTCACTCGTTGCCCATCACCTGCGACCCATTACTCGTTACCGGCTTGATAAAAAATCTCCTCTGGCGATCTGGGGGGCACTATCGGTGCTGACTCTGGTCGCTTTTTTGCTGCGTGTCTCTCACCTCGACGCGCAAAGCTTGTGGCGCGACGAGGTGGATGTGATTCGTTTCGCCAGTGGACCTCTGCCGCAGTTGGTCCAGAGTCTGGTCAAGGCTCAGCACAACGGTCCCCTCTACCACATTCTGATGCGAGGCTGGTTGGGGCTGGCCGGCGACAGCGAGTTCGCCCTGCGATACCCGTCGCTGTGCTTTGGCGTTTTGACAGTGCCCCTGATCTATCAATTGGGGCGACGGTTGGTGGGACGGCGATCAGCTCTGATGGCAGCGCTGCTGGTTGTCGTTGCTCCCTACCTGGTGTGGTATGGTCAGGACGCGAAAATGTATGCCCTGGTGCTCGCGCTGACATTGCTGGCGATGATTTGTCAGCTTAAGGCGTTGACGACGGGGCGACGCCGGTGGTGGCTTGGGTTCGTCGTTGTGACCAGCTTCTCTCTTTACGTTCACCTGCTGTCGGCTTTGATGATTCCGGTGTACGCCGCCATCTTTCTCCTGGCCTGGCCTCGCTACCAGAGGCGATGGCGGGGCTGGCTGGTGTCGTTTGGAGCGCTCACCCTTCCCTACGTGCCGCTGGGAATCTGGCAACTGCCGCTGATACTGAACAGCTACGAAACCGGTCACCCGTTTTACCCTATCAACCAGGTGGTGGCTCTGCTGTTCAATCTCTACTCGCGGGGGGTGGCTATGGTGGGTGACTGGCCGGTGGTGGCAGCCTTCGTGTTTGCGATGCTGGGTGGAATCTTTTCCCTGGGAGAGAGAGGCTCTGCGAGACGCCACACGGCCGGCGGCCCCTTCGACCTGGGTGGCCTCCGGGTGAGGGCCTTTTTGCTGTTGTGGTTGTTTTTGCCCGTTGTCCTCGTCTACCTGGCTTCGCTGAGAGTGCCGGTCTTCGAGCCGCGCTACCTCATCTTTGTGGCCCCGGCCTTCTATTTGTTGACGGCGTTGGGGTTGGTGTCCCTGTCTCGACTGTCGCGGACGGTTGCCGGGTTGTCGCTGGGCGTGCTGCTATCGTTCAGCTTGTTGGGCGTGTGGGTCCAGGCCACCATACCCATCAAATCCAACTTTCGGGCGGCCGCCGCCTACGTGATGGCCCATCGTCGAAACGATGCGCCAATTATGTTTCAGATGCCCTACGTCCGCTACACCTTCGACTACTACTTCGACGGTGACTACACAGCTCTGGAAGGTCCCTGGACCAACGATGGCAAAACCGAGGCTCAGGTGGCCGAGGTGATGACTCGGCTGCTGGAAGACGAGGCCGACGTCTGGCTCGTCGCCTCCGAGAGCTGGCTTTGGGATTCTCGAGACCTGGCACGGGCCTGGCTCGATCAAAACGCTCACCTGGTCGAGTCGGCCAGCTTCGCCCTGGTGGATGTGTATCATTATCAACGGAGGTGATACGATGCACTTGCTCGATCTGTTGCAGAAGAAGCTCTCGCCGGCAGCGCCTCGGCGGGTTGGCCTGGTGTTGAGCGGGGGTGCCGTGCGGGGCGCAGCGCACCTGGGGGTGTTGCAAGTTTTCGAGGAGGTGGGCATCCGACCTGACCTGGTGGTGGGGGTCAGCGCGGGGTCGGTGGTGGGCGGGCTCTACTGCGCCGGCCTGTCGCCGTTCGAGCTTCAGAAGGTGGCCAAAGAGATGAACTGGAATCGCCTGGGGCGTCTCACCCGTCCCGGCCTCGGCTTCTTCGACATCAGTCGCATGGAACAGGTCATTGACGAGCTGACCGGCGGCCTCACCTTCGAGGAATTGAAGATCCCCTTTGCCGCCGTCGCCGTTGACATAATTACCGGCGATTTGGTCACATTCCGCCAGGGACCCCTGGCGCGGGGAATCCGTGCCAGTTGTTCGTTGCCTGGCATCTTTAGCCCAATGGTGGACGGTGGTCGGCTGCTGGTGGACGGCGGCGTTTTGAACAACCTGCCGGTCGGCGTGGCGCGAAACATGGGCGCCGATTACACGATTGCCGTGGACTTGCTGCCGCCGCCCATCGACTCCGTTGACCGGCCCCAAAATATCTTCGAGATGTGGTCACTCTCCATCTACACGATTATGCGGGCGCGGTACATCGAAGCGCAAATTGCCGACGTGCTCATCCAACCCGACATTGCGCACACCAGCTTTATTGACTTTGGTCAGACCGATTTGCTGGTGCAAAAGGGACGGGAGGCGGCGTTGGCCCAGGTGCCGCGCATCAAATCGGACCTGGGTATGACGACATAGGAGGCTAGAGATTGAAAACTGAAAACTGGAGACTGGAGATCAATCGTCAGCAGGCAGAGGCCATCGGCCGGCGGCTGGCCGAACTGAGTTGGAGGTCTGGTGGTTTTGCCACCTTTGAGGCCGCGATGCCCTCGCGCCAGCCGGCGCAACTGGCCGATTTTTTCTTCTACAACTCTGCGCTTCTCTTCGACTTCTATGGCCTGGAGGCCGACCTGGACGGCGAGCACGTAAAGGGGTCTGACCTTTTCTTCGCTTTCGCCCGGCGCAAGGCTCAGGAGGACCCCGATTTTTTCACGGCCCCCCGGCTGGCGGATCTGACCGTCTCCGAGTATCAGGCCGTCTACGCCCCGGATGGCGACCCGGCACACACCCTCATCAATCGGGCGGAGGAGCGGGTGGCAATTCTGCGTGACCTGGCGCGGGGACTCTTGCGTGACTACCAGGGCTCGACGTTGACTCTGCTCGCTGCCTGCGATAATCGGCTTCACACCCCGGAGGGCACCGGCTTGTTGGACCGGCTGTCGAAATTTGAGGGTTACAACGACCCCCACTTCAAAAAAGCGTTCGTTCTATTGAAGGTGTTGGTCGGGCTGGATTTGTGGCACACGCAAGACACGCAAAACCTCTTCATCCCGGTTGACTATCATCTGATCCGCATGGCGTTGCGCACGGGCATCGTCACCGTCACCGACCCGGCTCTGGCCGACCAGCTTCACACCCGGTCGCCGGCCACCGACGCCGACGACTGGGAGATTCGTGAGGTGGTGAAGCGCGCTTACAAGGTGGTAGAAGAAAGCTCGGGCATCGGTGTCTTTGTGCTGGATGAGATATTCTGGACCATCGGACGTAGTTGTTGCCACTACGCCCGCCCGCCTCGCTGCACAGTTTGTGATTTTACCGATTGCAGCGTGATGAAGTCCTTTGACTACGAATGCCCCGGTCGCTGCCCGCTGGCCACTACCTGTCTGGGCGCGCGCGACGAGGTCTATCGCACCTTCTTCGAGCCACGCCTGGTTACGACCTTCTATTAGTAGAAGGGCAACTACTCAGCCTACCTTCCCGTTGTAAGAAACCCGTTTTCCCTGGCCTGGCCGCCACCTGTGCCGCACCCCAGGTGCGGGCAGGACAGGCCTCGGAGAAAACGGGTTTCTGCATTGCGGGGGGTTGCTCTAGGGTGGGTGCAGGTAGCCCTCCCGTTGAGCGTTGATGATATTTGGGAACGCGAGGGCTTGCCCTCTCCCTCCCCCCAGCCGTTTCTACGAGAAAACAGCCCTGGAATGGGGATTCCAGGGCTGTCGGGCCGTCGTAGCGCCGGGCCAGCGTAGCGCTGGAATCCCTATTCCGGCGCGGGCTACCTTTCTATCGCCTTCAGCTTCTCCAGCGCCAGGTCTATGCGTTTCAGCACCCGCTCGCGGCCCAGGACTTCCAGCGTGCCGAAGAGGGGAGGGGCCACCCTCCTGCCGCACACGGCGACGCGGACGGGGGTGAAGAGTTGTCCGGTCTTCACGCCCATCGCTTCGGCCAGGCCGCGCAACGCCGTCTCCAGCGTCTCCTGGGTGAAGGGGCTGACTTCGGCCAGCACGCCCCGCGCCTGCCCCAACAGGACGTGTGCCCCGGAGGCGTCCAGCTTTTTGGGGATGAGCAGGGCCGGGTCGTAGTCGGGCAGTTCTTCGACGAAGAAGAAATCCACCAGGCCGGGGGCCTCGTCCAGCCGCTTCATCCGCTCCTGGATGAGGGGGACGATGCGCTTCACCGTCTCCCGGTCGGTGGCGAAGCCGGCCCGCTCCAGGAAGGGCATCAGCCGGTCGGCCAGGTCGTCCGCCGCCAACCCGCGGATGTAGACGCCGTTCATGTGGTCCAGCTTGTCGTAGTTGAAGGCCGCCGGCGCCGGGGTGATGCGCTCGATGCTGAATCGCTCGATGATCTCCTCCCGCGTCATCAGTTCGGTGTGGTCGTCGTAAGACCAGCCGACCAGGGCCAAAAAGTTGAACATCGCTTCGGGCAGATAGCCGGCTGCGCGAAAGTCTCGCACGTGCACGGGAAACTCGCGCCCGCCCGGTCCCAGCTTCTTGCGTTTGCTCATCTTGCCCTTGCCGCTGGGGTCCAGGACGACGGGCAGGTGGGCGATGGCCGGCATTTCCCAGCCGAGGGCCCGGTAGAGTTGCACGTGGCGCGGTGCGGTGGAGATCCACTCGTCGGCGCGCAGGATGTGGGTGATGCGCATCAGGTGGTCGTCTACCACGTTGGCCAGGTGGTAGGTGGGGTAGCCGTCGGATTTGAGCAGGATCAGGTCGTCCTGGGTGCTGTTGTCCACGGTGATGTCGCCCCGGATCAGGTCGTGGAAGGTGGTCTGACCGTCCAGGGGCATTTTCAGGCGCACCACGTGGGCCTCGCCGGCGGCGACGCGGTCGGCGGCCTCGGCGGGGTCCAGCCCCCGGCAGTGACGGTCGTAGCCCAGGATGGATTCTTTGCGCTGCTGCTGCTCCTGGCGCAACCGGGCCAGCCGCTCCGGCGAGCAGAAGCAGTAGTAGGCGTGCCCGCTCTCGACCAGATCGCGGGCGTATTTTTGATAAAGGTCCAGCCGCTCCGACTGGAAGTAGGGGCCGTAGTCGCCGTCCACTTCGGGGCCTTCGTCCCAGTCCAGGCCGAGCCAGCGCAGGTTTTCCAGCAGGTCCGAGAGGGCCTCCGGGTCGTAACGTTTCCGGTCGGTGTCTTCGATGCGCAGGATGAAGGTCCCTCCGTGGTGGCGGGCAAAGAGCCAGTTGAAGAGGGCGCTGCGCAGTCCCCCCACGTGCAGGGGGCCGGTGGGGCTGGGCGCAAAGCGTACACGAACGTTGGGTTGAGTCATAAATCACCTCGAAGATCGGAATCAGCGAGTCGGCGATTCGGGCTGGTCGCAGACACTCGCTGACTCGCTAATACTACAACCGTAGATGCCCCAGGTGACTGTCACCTTCTGCCCCCTCAAAAGGGGAAGTGCGGTTGTAGTACTAATTTCACCTCCCCTTCAGCGTCTTCTCAATCTTGGCCCAGGAGTCACGTAACGGGACCGTGCGGTTGAACACCAGTCGGCCATCGGTGGAATCCGGGTCCACGCAAAAGTAGCCCAGTCGCAGAAACTGGAAGCGGTCGCCGGGGACGGCGTCGGCCAGGCTGGGTTCCACTTTGCAGCCGGTCAACGTTTCCAGCGAGTTTGGGTTCAGGTTGGCTTTGAAGTCGGCTCCTTCTTCGTCCACTTCGTCGGGATTGGCCTTCAGGAAGAGCCGGTCGTACAGGCGTACCTCGGCGTCCAGGGCGTGGGAGGCCGAGACCCAGTGCAGCGTGCCCCGGACTTTGCGCCCGTCTTCAGACCAACCCCCGCGTGTCTCCGGGTCGTAGGTGCAGTGCAGTTCGAGCACCTCGCCGGTCTGCTCGTCCTTCACCACGTCCACGCAGGTGACGTAGTAGGCGTGCTTGAGCCGCACCTCTCGACCGGGGGCCAGACGGAACCACTTTTTGGGCGGGTCTTCGCGAAAATCGTCGCGCTCAACGTATAGCACCCGCGAGAAGGGGACTTTGCGGGTCCCCATGTCGGGGTCTTCCGGGTTGTTGACGGCTTCCAGTTCCTCCACCTGGTCTTCTGGGTAGTTGTCTATGACCACTTTCAGGGGGCGCAACACGGCCATCACCCTGGGAGCGCGTTGGTTCAGGTCCTCGCGGACGCAGTGCTCGAGCAGGGAGATGTCGATGATGCTGTTGGTTTTGGCCACGCCGATGCGCTCGCAGAAGTTGCGGATGGCCTGTGGGGGGTAGCCGCGTCGGCGCAGGCCCGAAAGGGTTGGCATGCGGGGGTCGTCCCATCCGGTGACGTACCCCCCTTCTACCAATTCCAAAAGCTTTCGCTTGCTCAGCACGGTGTAGCTGAGGTTGAGGCGGGCAAACTCAATCTGCTGCGGGTGATGGATGCCCAACTGGTCCAGGAACCAGTCGTACAGGGGGCGGTGGTCTTCAAATTCCAGGGTGCAGATGGAATGGGTGATGCCTTCGATGGAATCGCACTGGCCGTGAGCCCAGTCGTAGGTGGGGTAGATGCACCATTGGTCGCCGGTGCGGTGGTGGGTCGCATGCAGGATGCGGTACATCACCGGGTCGCGCATGTTCAGGTTGGGAGAGGCCATGTCGATTTTGGCCCGCAGCACGTGGGCCCCCTCCTCGAATTCGCCGGCCCGCATCCGCTCGAACAGGTCCAGGTTCTCCTCGACGGACCGGTCCCGGTAGGGACTGTTCTTGCCCGGCTCGGTCAGCGTGCCCCGGTATTCCCGGATCTCCTCGGCGCTCAGGCTGTCCACGTAGGCTTTGCCGTCCTTGATCAACTGCACGGCCCACTCGTACAATTGGTCGAAGTAGTCCGATGCGTAAAACAGTCGGTCTCCCCAATCGAAGCCCAGCCAGTGGACGTCCTCCTGGATCGACTCCACGTATTCCTCTTCCTCTTTGGTTGGATTGGTATCGTCGAATCGCAGGTTGCAGAGTCCTCCAAACTCTTCGGCGATACCGAAGTTGAGGCAGATGGACTTGGCGTGTCCGATGTGCAGATAGCCGTTCGGCTCCGGTGGAAATCGGGTGTGAACGCGCCCGCCGAATTTGTTCGTTTTCAAATCTTCCACGATGATTTTTCGGATGAAGTCGGAGCCGGGAGCGGAGTCGGCAGTGGTCATATTCGGAGCTCCTTTCTCGTTTTTCTCTGGCAAGTTGTTCTCAGACCTCGGAGGTTTTCAGGAGTGATTTTGCCAGCAAATCAACCAGATAATCAGGGTAGCTTCGCCAGCAAAGAAGCCGCCGGAAACCTCCGAGGTCTTTCTCCGAGAGCGTGTCTGAAAATTCGGGATTAGGCGTCCGTAGTAGCGACTCACCTGCACTGCGCCGCAGTGCGGTGCAAGTGTTAGTCGTTGTTTGACCCAATAATACCTAAAACTAACGACTGAAGTCGTCACTACGAGTATTTTTCAGACACGCTCTGACAAACTGCTAGCGGAGACTTCAGTCTTGATAGTCTTGACAGGATTTACAGGGGGGCTGTCGATCTGCGGAATAGGATTTTGATCCACCCCAGATTGAAATACACCAACGGGATGACCAGCGCCAGGCTGTAGCGCGCCGTCGCCAGCAGCCGGGCGGTTTGCATCTGTGCCGGGTCCTGGATCTCCGGCGACACGCCCCCCGGCAGCCAGACGCCGACGGCGTTGAAGCTGAAGAAGAGGGTCGTCATCCCCAGGAAGAGGATGCGTCCCCACGGGCGCAGCTCCCACAGGCCGTAGACGGAGGCGCCAAAGCCAAAGGGGGCGACGAAGGCCAGCGTCAGGCCCAGCCAGCCGATGGCCGTGTTGGGCGAGCCGAACTGGGCCAGCGGCCCGGTGATGATCCACAGCCGCAGGCCGGCGTTGAAGGCCAGAAGGCCCGCCCAGGCGATGAAAAGGTAAAGCGACCAGGGCCGGTGCGGCGGCGATGGTGATGCCGTTGGTTCAGACACAATGGGTCTCCGATCAGTTCAGGTAGCTGTATTCTATCGCTTTTTGGGGGTGTGTCAATCGCGGGGACGGGCCATACCGGCCACAAGACGGCGGGTAAGCCCGTCCTGCCTGCGCCTGCCCCGTGCCGGGTGCCTGCACCTGCCCCGTGCCGGGATGGTATGGTGCGGCAGGTGGCTTGCGCCAGCCCTTGTCCCGTCCTGGGTTAAGGACGGGGCGGGCCAGGGAAACCCGCCCTACTATCTAAAGGACGATAATGAAGGTTAAGAATTTATTCCGGGCATAGAGCTG
>JAJRXB010000138.1 GCA_024276515.1 Chloroflexota bacterium | reverse complement strand
GCCATTCTTCTGGTCGAAAAACTTCTCCTCGGCAATGGTGAGAGCCCGGTCGAAGATGAACAATCCCTCTTCCGCAATCTCCTGGGAGATGTTGAGGGGGGGCATAAAGCGGACGGTGCTGACTCCGCACGGCAACAGCAGCAGGCCCCGCTCGAAGGCGGCGTGGAGCAGGTCTTTCACAACCTGCGGGGCCGGCTCTTTCGTCGCTCGATCCTTCACCAATTCGATGCCGATCATCAGTCCTTTGCCCCGCACGTCGCCGATGGTGGGGTGACGATCTATCATCTGGCGTACCTGCTGGTGCAGGTAGTTGCCCATACGGGCAGCGTTTCCTATCAGCTCTTCTTCCACCAATCGCAGGGTGGTGAGAGCGGCTGCCATGCAAAGAGGGTTGCCGCCGTAGGTGTTGCCGTGGGCACCGGGTCCCCACCTGCCCATAATCGACTCGCGGGCCGTAAACGCGCCCATCGGCATGCCGCTGGCGACGCCTTTGGCGATGGCCACGATGTCGGGCTCAACGCCCCAATGTTCGATGGCAAACCACTTGCCGGTGCGCCCAATGCCACTTTGCACCTCGTCGGCGATGAGCAGGATGCCATGCCTGTCGCACAATTGGCGCAGTCCGGGGATGAAGCTATCGGGCGGGACGACGTAGCCGCCTTCACCCTGGATGGGTTCGAGCAGGATGGCCGCCACTTCTTCGGGGGGGACAAAACTTTGAAAGACAACGTTTTCCAGGTAGTTGAGCACAGCCGCTCCCTGGTCGTCGCCGGCCAACAGGGGACGGTAGGGGTTGGGGAAGGGAACGTGCACCACACCGGGCATCGTCGGGAAGAAGCCTTGCTGCTGGGTGTATTTGCTGGCGGTGAAGGCCAGCGAGCCCAGGGTGCGCCCGTGGAAACTGCCGATGAAGCCGATAAAGCGCGAACGGCCGGTGGCCCGACGCGCCAGCTTGATCGCTCCTTCCACCGACTCGGTGCCCGAATTGGTGAAGAAGGTTTGGCAGTGTTCCCGAATGGGCACAATTTCGTCCAGTTTCTCGGCCAATTCCACCATGCTTTCGTGGTAAAAGTCGCCGGAGATGTGGAGAAACTTGTCGGCGGCTTCTTTGATGGCCTGCACCACGTTCGGGTGACTGTGTCCGGTGGCCGTGACGGCAATGCCGGCAGCAAAGTCCACGAAACGATTGCCGTCCACGTCCCACACCTCACAGCCGCGTCCGTGGGACATCACAAAGGGGTAAGCGCGCGCGTAGGATTGGGAGACGGAATGAGCGTCGCGCTCCAGGATTTCTCTGGCCCTGGGGCCGGGTAATGCGAGCACCTTTTCTTCGAATGCCAGCGTTTCCATTTGTCAGACCTCCTCGTCTGTAGGATTTGAGTAACCGCTCCCCCCTCCCTGGCAGGGAGGGGCCGGGGGATGGTGTAATCTCGCAGCGATGCGTTGGGATCTCGGATTGCTGAGACACCAGGTTGCCTGCCCGACCCGACCAGAGAGACCGGGCAAGGCGGCTGAGGAAGACTCAACGCCCAGCGAATTTTTGCGAGATCAACGTACCGGTGATGAAGGCTTGAGTGTGATTGGTGTTTGTATGAGAGGTTTGGGTATCTGGTTGCGAGGTGTAACTACCAACTAAGTCCAACAGCCCAAAGCGCGAGGGGTTATTTTGCCAGAATCAGAAAACATCACCTGCCAGACGATGGACAAGATAGGCAAGGATGCAGGAACGTATTCTTGCGGGGAATTGAGGCTCGCTTCGATCTGACCGGGCATAGCGTTCCTCGTTATCTGGCAGATAGCCGATGCTGCTATCAGCCATCGGCTATCTGCCATCAGCCAGAATAGGCGGCGGGCGCCGGGCGTCCGGGCGCTATTCCTGAGTCACGCTTATCAAAACGTTGGTTCCATTTTCATCGGTGCCGATGATGACACTGGCTGTTTCGTTGCCCTTATTATAGTTCAAAAACGCGCCGTCGTCGAATATCATGTTTCCTTCTTCGGCCGTCCAGCCGTTCTTGGGCATCTCGGTCTCATAGAATTGTGCGGCATCTGCTATGCTGCTGGCAGTTCGATAGCTGGTGAATTCGGCGCTGGAAAATTCCACCTGGGCGTCGGGCAGCATGGGAATGTCGTCGCGGCCGGCCGGCTGGGCCTCTGCCTCGGCTGGCGGTTCGATGGTGATGGGCTGGTTGATGTCGAAGATGTCGAAGGCCATCGTCATGGTGCCTTCTTCGAACAGTTCCTCCGGGTCGGCGTAGCGCACGTCGGCGTCAACGACGAATTTTACGATGTAACCGCCGTCCACGGCGACGTAAACTTCGCCCTGGGCACGGGTCACCTTACCCGCGGCTTCGTCCTCGAAGTCTTTTTCGGTGAAGGTGTATTTGTAGCATTGCACTCCATTTACCTGCTGCGGCAACAGGCTGCGTCGCCCTTTGCTGGCGTCGAAATCAGACAGGAATTCCTCCGGGGCGAAGAAAAAGCCGCCGGCAAAGTCGAGGCTGCCGGCCGGGAGTTGGGTCCAGGTGTCGGACTCGCTTTCGTAAAACCAGGCGGTGTCGCCGACCTGGATGAAGGTGACTTTGCCCAGCCCTTGATCTTCGCCTGCTTCGAAGCCCTGGCCCTCAAAATGAATCTCCTGGGCCGGTGGTTCACGCACGTAAGCCCCGCTCATAGACAGGTAGCCAGTGACCGGCTCCCCCCCTTTGGTGCCATTCCAATCGATGCGAAAGGTATTGCGGTAGCTATTCAGGTTTTCCAGGCCGGAGAGCGAGGTGCTGAGGTCCAGAGGGGCTTCTTCGACCTCTCCTTCCGCGCCTTCTGGGGGCGTCTCCGGGGCCGTGACCTCTTCTGTCGCTGCTGGGGGCTGTGCCTCCGGTGCCTCTCCGCCGGGCGCTTCGGTAGCCTCGGTCGGAGCTTCGGCGGCCGGCGGTTGTGCTTCGGTCGCCTGGGGGGCGGGTTCTTCGCCCTGACTCACGGACTTCAATTTGCTCAGGTCCAAGCCGCAGGCCAGAGTCGCCAGGGCCAGGATGAGCAAGACGGGCAAGATAATTCGCAGATGTTTCACTTTTTCCTCCTCAGTATTCGATTCCTTCATTGCTCCAAGATCAGGTTAATGCGCGTGAAGATCACACTTTCCGAAACCGGGCTGGCGTGGATCTGAACGACGCTCTCGCCCGCCGGCAATGCCAGGGGCGGTGTGGTGATCACCGTCGGCTGGCGGCCGACCTGGTACGCGCCGGCGAGCACTGTGCCGGCACGTATCTCCAACGAGGCCGGCCCGCCAGGGCTATGGGCGGTCAGCTCCAGGCGCACTGTCTGGGGGGCGGGGATTTGCACCAGCACCGTGGCGACAGGGCCGTCCAGGGCGCGGGCAGGTCCTCCGTCGCGCCACTCGCGTGGAGCCCATCCCTCTCCCAACACCAGGTAGGGGAGTGGGGTGGTCGGAGGGACCACCCGAAACACCTTCAGCCAGTCGTCGTCCACCACCACCGGCCAATCTCCAAATATCTCCTCGACCAGGGCCAGGGTCGTCTCCCGGTAATCGCCAGGGGGCAGATCGTTTTTGTGGACGATGACGTAGCGCACGTTCAGGTCGGTCAGCACGGTGGGGGCCAGTGTGTGAGGGTCACTGACGTTGATGTCAGGTCCCAGGTAACGGAACGTCTGTAACACCGGCGTCCGCCAGGCGGGCGACGACGGGTTGGTGCGCGAGGTATAGCCCGAGACGGTCGGTTTTTGGTGAACGGTTTGATAAAGCAGGTTGGCCGGACGATCCCAATCCATTGGGATGTCCATCACGGCGAAAAGGTCCGATTCCCGCGCCAGTTGGTAATGAAAAGGGCGTGTTTCGGGAAAGGAGACCGGGTACGGGGCAGCCCAAAATTCCAGCCCAACGACGGTCAGAGCGCCGGCGGCTACCAGCCAACGAGCGGTTTCATTATACCCCGTCTTCTGCATCCGATTCAATAGCCAATTTAGCCCAATGGCTGCCAGCACGCCCAGACTCAGCATCACCACCACGTCGAAGCGACTGACGGAGCGCGAGATTTTTAAAAAGGGAATCGCCCGGTGTAGCAGCGCGTAGGGCATCGGGATGGGACCAACCCCGGCGAACCGGGTCATTCCGCCGATGTGGAGCACAGGGCCCAACGCCAGCAGCGCAAAGGTGAGAGCCGACAGTCCCCAAAAGCAGGCGGTGCGCCGTCGGGTCAGCAGACCGAGGAGGGCCAATGCCAGCACGCCGTAACCGGCAAAGACGGTGCGCTCGGAGGTGCTGGCGGTGAAACGATCCGCCCAGCGGGCGGCCAGGTCGCCCCACAGCGGGTGCAATTCGCTGGGGGTGAAAAAGGCGGTCAGATCGGCCGAGAGGCGCTCGGTGCTGCCGGGCGGCGGCACCATGTAGTCCGCCGTCAGCGATTCGCGCGCCATCGGGACCAGCAACGGCGACGTGGCCAGGACAAAGATGAGTCCGGTGACGGCTACCGCCAGGGTAGGGAGCAGCCAGACCCGCCGTCGCCAGATGGTCCACAGCAGGTACAGCCCGGTGAACAGCACCATGTAAAAGGCGTAGTACCAGTCGCAGGCAGCGACCAGAACCAGAAAGAGCGCGGCCAACAGCGCGTAGCGGATAGAGATCGCCGATTTGCCCATTTGCCCATTTGTGGATTTTTGGATTTGCACAATGGCGAACAGCGCGTAAAAGGGGAGCCACTCCAGCGAGATGAGCTGCATGTGTCCCAGCAGGTGGGCCATGTGATAGGGTGAAAAGGCGAACACCGCCCCGCCGAGAAAGGCGGCCCAGCGCGCGGGGGCATCAGTCCGCCGGAGGACGTGTAGCGCCAGCAAGTAGGCCCCATAGCCGCCGGCCACAAAGCTGAAAATTACCGCCACGTTGTAAGCCACCAGGGACCCGGCGTTGAGGGTGAAAGGGAGAAAGGTGAGGCCGTTGAAGATATTCAACGTGTGGAAATACAGGTAGACGCCGGTGGGGTAGTCCACGAAGCGGGTGAAGTAGGGGCTGCTGCCCTCGACCAGCAGCGCGCGTTTGACCCACCACAGGTTCCACACATTTTGCCAGCCGTCGAAACCGTCGCCGGGAATGGCCCGGCTGAACTCGCGGACCAGCGGGTAGGTCATCAACAGAGTCAGGGCCAGGTAGCCCAGGAGGGCATACAGGTGATGGCGGTAATGGCGAGGCATAAGTCTCTCTATAGAGATCAGCAGCTATCTCTCTGCCAGGCTACACTGCCGAGGGAAGTGGCAGGCGGAATACTGGTGCCTGCCCCACCGGTGATGCGGTTTCCGGGTCGAGGGCAAACAGAGTGTCTAATACCTGAATATCCAGCACCGTGTATCCACAGACCGGGCAAACCCAGGCCGGCAGGCCTTCAACGACGATTGGCTTTCCACCACGCACGAAAGTATGCACGATCTGACGCTGTTCCATCTCGCCAGGGCATCCCTGAACGACGCATTTCATTGCTCGTAACCTCCTCGTCTGGTTGGTGTGACCCACCTGGGTGGTCGGGGTTCATACACGGTGATAATCGTGACCGGGAGCCCCGCATAGGATGCGACCAATTGATGCCGGGTCCAAATCACTCCCCTTAATTTGTCGCAGTCAGTATAACACAGGGGTTT
>JAJRXB010000137.1 GCA_024276515.1 Chloroflexota bacterium | reverse complement strand
TCCTCGACTACGTGGGCGACCCGGCAGTGCTGGGCAAACCGGTCGGCGGTGACCTGCGACGGCGACAGATCACCCTGCCCCTCATCTACGCCGCGGCCAACGGTATGCCGTCCGCTTTGCGCGTGACCATTGATCGTATCGACGACGGCGCGACCCCCGCCGACGTGGAGGAACTGCTGGCCTGGGTCCAGCGATCAGCCGGCATCCAGCAGTCGCAGCAAGAGGCGCGGCACTTTTGCCAGCTGGCTTGCGATGCCCTGGGGATATTCCCCCCTTCGGCCGTGCGTGACGCGCTGCAAGACATCACCCGGTTTGTGCTGGAGCGAAAGAAATAAGGCTTTCCCCTTCAATCGCCGCCCTTCTTGATCGTCCGCGCCACCTCGGCGACGAACATCACCCCGCCGGCTGCTTGCAGCAACCCCCCCATCGCCACCAGCCCGCCGACGACGTTGCTGCCGGTCAGCGCCAGCGCTGGCTGGCCGACGATGGTCAGCGCCAGCCCCCCGTTAAGACAGGCCCAGGTCATCGCCACCAGCCGTGGCGACTTCACCAGCCGGTCGTAAAGCAGCGCCATCACCGACTGACTCAGCCAGCCGACGAGCAACACCTGCATGGTCGAGCCCACCGACGTGTAGGCCAACGGGTTGAACCCCAGCCACACGTCGAACATGGCCACCGCGTGCAACACCAACCCCAGCCCCAGATAGACCAGAGCCGTCATCAAGAATAATTGGGCAAATCTGGACACCGGCCTCCCTCCCGTGGCAAATTGTCGCACAAAAATCGGCGGACGTCAAGCCTCAATTTGGGAACAAAGTCTATCTACCAAAATCTAGGCGGTTATGTTATAATGACGGATGAGACGGCTTTCCCTCAAGGAGACCAGTGGAGGAGATCGGATGAAGGGGCACCGGCCTGTGATGTCAACAGCCGGCGTGGCATTGGCACTTTTGTTGCTGATGGCCGCCTGCACCCTTCCTTCGCCCAGCGTGAGCGGGCCCCAGGTGAGGATAGTATCGCCTCTCGACGGCAGCACGGTCCTGTTCGGCGATACCGTCGCCATCCGCGCCGTCGCCGACGACGAGGACGGCATCGCCTGGGTCCAGCTCTGGGTAGACGGCCAGCCAGCGGGGAACATCGTCACCCCAGACGTGCCGGTGACGCTGCTCACCCAGGACCTCTCATGGACTCCCAACACCGGCGGCAAATACACCATCGAAGTCGTCGCCCAAAACAACCTGGGGGGTCAGGCCAGATCCAACCCCATCACCCTGTATGTATCGGAGGAAAAGGCGTTGCGGGAGACCGTCGTCGCCGCACGCCTGGCGACGGCCACCCCAAACCCGTTCGCCGTCGTCACGCCGGTGCCCACGCTGGCCTACACACCGCCCCCGCCGTTCACGCCCACACCCGGTCCCTGCTACGACGGCGCAGCTTACGTCGCCGACGTGACCGTGCCCGATGGCAGCCAGTTCGACGAGGGGGTCACCTTCGACAAGACGTGGCGATTGCGCAACACGGGCACCTGCACCTGGGACACGCGTTACCAGCTCGTTTTTGTGGGAGGCGCACAACTGGGAGGCCCCAGTCCCACCTCCCTGCCGCAGACAGTGCCTCCCGGCAGCACAGTAGACATCACCGTACCCATGATCGCGCCTGATACCCCTGGCACCTACCGCAGCCAGTGGCAGATGCGCAACCCGGACGGTCGTCTCTTTGGCAGCGTGGTTTATGCTCTCATCCAGGTTCGCCCCGGCCCCAACGACCTGCCCACCATCACCTACTTCGACGTGGTGCCAGACACCATCCGCCAGGGGCAATCGGCGACCATCTCCTGGGCATACGTCAACGGCGCTTTCGCCCTGCTCTACCCCGACGGCCAGGCCGTCGGGCCCACCGGCTCGCTGGTCGTTTCGCCCAACGCCACCACCAGCTATCGCCTGGTGGTCAGCAACACGGCCGGCACGGTCGAGCGCACCCTCACCCTGGTGGTCCAGCCCGGGCCGACTCCCCCGTCCGCGCCGGCGAATCTGAACATCACCGCCACCCGGCCCGATGGCTTCGACTTCGCCTGGACCGACACCAGCCTCGACGAGCAGGGCTTCCGCCTGTACAACGCCGACACCCGGCAAGCCCTGGTCACGTTTGGGCCCAACGTCGTCGGCGGCACGGTCGGCGGGCTGGTCTGCCAGACGCCATATCGCTTTTACCTGGTCGCCTTCAACGCAGGGGGCGAATCGTGGCCCAGCAACACCGTGCAGGCCACCACCGGCCCATGCAGCGAGTAAGCAGCAGGTGACAGTCACTTTCTGACCAGATAATTGTGCTAAAAGTGACTGTCACCTCCAGCATAACCCCTTCGAGTGCCGCGAGCAGAAGAAGGAGAACGAGGAGGCATAATCAGCGATGAGTTCGGACTATCCGCCAGGCCCCCACAGAGGACAGAGTGACGCCACCCTGCCGGGGAGCGGCCGGCCGCCGATACGATTGCGTGTGCAACTGGGACCGGCCATCGGCCAGACCTATACGATGGTAGGCAACACGTTGACCATCGGACGGGCGCAGGACAACGACATCGTTTTGGACGATCCCCAGGCATCCCGCCACCATGCCCGGGTGGTGCGGCGAGGCGATCAGATCATCGTCGAAGACCTGGGCAGCACCAACGGCACCCTGGTCAACGGGCGACGAATCACCGGGCCTCACGTTTTGCAGCCGACGGAGACCATCGCCGTTGGCTCGTCGGTTTTCTCGGTGGAGGGTCTCTCGGCGCCAACCACCGTGGGCGTGCCACCCTATCGTGAACCACCCCCTCCGCCCCCGGCGACTCCCTCGCCGGGACGCGCCGCGGGCACACCCTGGCTGGCCATCGGCGGAGTGGGGGGATTGCTCATCGTCGTGGTGCTCATCCTGGCGCTGGCCGGGCTCACCGCCTGGTTGCTGACCCGGAATCGCGTGCAATTAACCCCCACCATCCCCAACGTCTTCATCCAGTCGCCAGTTGCGGGCAGCCAGGTGCCGGTCAACCAACCGGTGCTCGTCAGCGCCACCGCCAGCGACCCCAACGGCATCACCCGCGCAGAGCTTTGGGTCGGCGGCAACGTGGTAGACCAACAAGAGAGCGCGGTCGCCGAAGGACAGCCAACCTTCCCGGTCACCCTGCGCTGGACGCCGACCGTGGCCGGCAGCTACACCCTGGAAGTGCGCGCCTACAACAGCCTGGGCGTAAGCAGTTCGCCCACCACCGTGATGATCACCGTCGTCGGCGGGCAGGCGACCGTCGACACCCCCACGCCCAGCAGCCCCCCCGGCGAAACGCCCCAGCCGGGCGGCCCGCCGGTGGCAGTCACCACCGCCGACCTGAACGCACGGGAGGGACCGGGACAAAACTACCCCATCCTGGGGATATTGCCGGTGGGCACCCAGGTAGAAATCACGGGCAAAAACGCCGACGGCACCTGGTGGCAGATTGTCTACCCGCCGGATAGCGCCGGGCGTGCCTGGATTTTCGCCAGCTTCACCCGCTCGAGCAACGCCGAAAACGTGCCGGTGGTCGAGACCCCCGTCCCGCCGACGCCCACGCCCTCGCCGACCGCAACGCCCACGGCTACCGCGTCGCCCACCAACACGCCCTCGCCCACCGCAACCGAAACACCGACGGAGACTCCAACGCCAACCCCCACCACCAGCCTCACCCCCATCGTCGAGTTCGGCGCGACGAAGACCACCATCAACCCGGGCGAATGCACCACCCTGCAATGGCGCATCGAAAATATCACCGCCGCTTACCTGAACGGGGGTGAGTTCAACAATCGCGGTGTCACCGGCCCGTTCGGTTCGCAAGAAGCCTGCCCAGACAGCACCACGCTCTACATTTTGCGAGCCGAGACAGTCAGCGGCCCCATCGAGCAATCAGTGACAGTGACGGTGCGCACAGAACACACCGTCACCCTCAACCACACCAGCGGCGGCTGGGTGCGGGAGGATGGCGAAGTATTCGCGCTGCAACCCTTCGTCGGCGACGACAGCACCAACCAGGCGCTACGTGCCTTCTTCGCCTTCGACCTGTCGAGTCTGGCCGGGGCAGAGATCGTCGAGGCACAGCTTGACCTGAGCGATTACGAGATGACCGGCGGTCCCTTCGAGTGGTTGCATCCCCTGTACGTGGAGGAGGTAGATTGGGGGTCAACCCTCGACGCGGCGGACTTCGACGCAGGGGTGGCCGCCACCCTGGCCACGATGAGCGATTCGGTGGGCCTGAACAGCCCCTTCGACGTCACCGGCCGGGTCGCCGCCCGGGTGGCCGAGGGGAAGGATAGCTTCCGCATCCGCCTGCGCTTTGAAGCCGCCACCAACGGGGACGGGTTCAACGACAGCGTCAACTGGGCGGGCCGCACGGCTCAGCTCACCGTGCGCTACTACAAATAGTGATAGGTGACAGGCACTTTTCAAGTGCCTGTCACCTGGTCAACGGGCAGACACATCGGTCTGCCCCTACAACGGGCAGACACATTTGATCTTTGAACAGGGAGGCAACTGTGGACGATCAAACAGTGCTGGCATCCGGCACACCAGGGGCCAAATTGGTGGTACATCAGGGAACACAGGCGGGCACGACGTTCCCCCTAATCGGCGACGTGGTCATCTTGGGCCGTGAAGAAGACGTGGGCATCTCGATTCACGACCCGGAGGTTTCGCGGCGGCATGCGCGCATAAGTCGGCAGGCCGGGCGTTACGTCCTGGAAGACATGAACAGCACCAACGGGACTTACCTCAACGGCGTGCAAATCACCGGCCCCCAGCCGCTGCACGCCGGGGATAGGATAAGTATGGGGCAGACGGTGCTGGTGTTCCAAATCGAGCCCGAGACCGTCGCCGCTCAGCCCACGGCCGCGCCTGTGCAACCCGCTCCGCCTCCACCTCCCGCTCCAGCCGCCGCGCCGGTAGAGCAGGAGAAGGGGAGAGGGCGATGTCTGCTGTGGGGCTGCGGCTGTTTGATCTTGCTGGGACTGCTGTTGGCAGTTCTGGCGGGGGCGATAGCACTTCTTTTCGCGGAGGAGCTTCAGCCTATCTTCGACGAACTCGGCATCCCAATTCAACTGACAATGCTTTACGTGACACATCTATTGGCATAAGAGTTGTTCCTGAATAAAGTGACCGGCACTTTTGTCGCCATTTCTAGCATCATTATGGCAAAAAAGGGCCTTTCTAGCAGATGTTCAAGTGCCGGTCACCTGGTTGTTGTTTAAAAGGGGAACAACTCTATAGAATGCATTTTTTGGGGGCGATCAAGAAACCGGACTCAGGTGACAGGCACTTTTGTAAGTGCCTGTCACCTATGTCACTTATCGGGGGCACCACCAAGAAACCCGGTTTTTAGAAGAACAGGGTTTCTGTCGTCGGATTCAGCCGCGCACGACGCGACGATCCTGGACAATTTGGATGAGCAGTTCTTCTTCGGCGACGAAATCACGCAGGCCAAAACGGGCATACAGGTCGCGGCTACGGACGAAATAATCGCAGGCGGCATCCAGGTCGTCCATCTCGAGCGCCACGTGCCCCATGTTGTGCAGAGTGGCAGCCATGCCGGTCCAGTCGCCCAACTTTTCGCTCAGGGCCAGGTCCTTTTCATACCATTCAATGGCAGCCTGAAAGTTACCGGCCTCGTACCAGGCAGAGCCCAGGTTGCCGTAAGCGGTGATCATCCCCTGCACGTTGTTCAACGCCTCGTGCAGGCGGGCACTCTCCTCGTAGTGGTGAATGGCCTGCTGAAATTCGCCTCTGGCTTCGTAAACCAGTCCGATATTGTTGTGGGCGATGGCCTGTCCTCCCAGGTCTTCGTGTTCCTGAAAAAGAGCCAGGGCGCGCTGGTGCCACATCAGCGCGTTTTCCATGTCCTCGGCCGCGTAGTAAATTGACCCGATTCGCGTCAGGGCCGAACCCACACCCCGCCAATTGCCCATAGCTTCGTTGAGAGATCGCACCTGCTGGCAGGCTTCTATTGCCTCCTGAAACCGTCCCTGGGCTTTGTAAAAAGCGCCCAGGTCGGCCCACACCCGGCTGAGGCGGGGTTTATCATCGACGGGAACAAAAGCGGCAACGCTACGACGCAGCCAGGTCTCGGCCAGATCGTACTTGCCTTCAAAATAGGCCAGGGTGCACAACCGGCCACCGATGAGGTTGAGAGACCAGGAATCTCCCAGCATTTGAGCGGCCACCAGGCCGGCTGCCAGCCATCGAAAGCCAAACGGCGGTTGACGTCGCACACAATAGGTACGCAGGGCCCGGGCGTAGTCGCGTAACAGGTAGAGATCGTCGATGTACTGAGGGCCCAGGGGCGTCAGGCTGTCGATCCTCGACAGCAGTTCGTCGACCGATGCGCCGGCTAACGTCTCAAGGCGGCGCGTTACCCACTCAACCCCCTGACGGACGTTGGCCCAGTCTTGCTCCAATTGACGCCACCGCTGGGGCTCGGTGCGTTCGTATTGCTGGGCCACCGTAAGGTAGTAATGCGCATGGTCGCGCGCGAGCTCCTGCTGCACGTCGGCGGGCAGGGCGGCGAATTTTTTGGCAATGAGCAGGCGACGCAACGCCGGGTGAAGAAGATAGCGGTCCTCGTCAGGGTCGTGTTGGAGCAGGCTGCGCCGGGTCAGCTCGGCGAGGGCCGGTTTCAAGCCTTCCGCCGGCCCCAGTCCCGACCAATAGAGCGTTTGCATGGCGCGGAGGTCGCCGCCGCCGCTGGACAGGGTAAAGCGGGTGATGAGCTGAGCCGCCGCTGGATGAGACTCTTCCAGATCGCCAAGGGCAACGTCTACCACGGCTTCAAATCGCCTGTCCCAATCGTCGGGGGGATGCCGGGCAACCGCCTGGCGCAACCGGTCTCGTTTCGCCGAGTTCCAGATGGGCGCAACCAACTTCAGGGCCAGCGGATGACCGTCCAAAAGCGAGATCATCTCTGCCAGGTCATCGGTCGGAAAAGACGATTGCGCCGTTTGAGCCACCAGTGCCGAAGCGTCCGCCTCGGTCAACCCGCTCAGATTCAAGTGACGGCCTCGCACCAGATCGACGAGTGGCGGCGGGAGCCTGCGTCCCGACAACACCACCCGCCCCGGACCCCCAGGCCCCAGGCGGCCAATCGCTTCGGCGATTCGACGGGCTGTTTCCTCCGTGGCCTGGGTGATCTCGTCGAGGATGATCAGCCGCCGACGCCCATAGAGCTGTTGCAGGGCCAGAATCTCCCACTGGTCGGGGGGCTGGCTGGTGATGCCGGTGGCCAGCACGTCCTCGATACTGCGGATGATGTCGTAGATGCGGAACTCGTCGCTGCCAAAGGCACCGACCCAAATCACCCCTTCGTCAAACTGAGACATCAAAGAATAGGCCAACGCCGTGGCCAGGCTGGACTTGCCAATACCGCTAAGCCCGGTAATAGCTATTACCGGCGACTCGCGGAGCCATTCGGTCAACTGCATCAACTCAGCCTGGCGACCAACAAAGGTTCTGAGTCGAAAGCGGCCTACGTTATGCGGAGTGCCCATTGGGTACGGAGTGCCCTTCGGGTGCGGAGTGCCCTTCGGGTGCGGAGTGCCCTTCGGGTGCGGAGTGCCCTTTGGGTACAGAGTGCCCTCTTCCCCAGGGGGGCCGGCCGATGGGTGAGAGAATTTCATAGTGTATTAATCACCCACGGTGATACGATCTTTGATTTTCTCATAAGTTGCCTCGCCTATCCCGGAAACGAGGGTGATCTCTTCGATGGCGGTGAAGGGACCGTTGCTCTCTCGATA
>JAJRXB010000136.1 GCA_024276515.1 Chloroflexota bacterium | reverse complement strand
TTTCGTCGCTGGTAGTGCCGTCGCCAAAATCCCACAGGTAGGAGAGGGGCCTGTCGCCGGTGCTCTGATCCGCGAAGCTGACGGACTCGTCCACGAAGATGTTGGTGTCGCTGGCGGTGAAGGCGGCGACCGGGTAATCAAAGCGGAAGCGTGCCAGCACGGGGTCGTGATCGGAATCCCGGCGCAGGGTGGCCACGTCGTCGGCCCAGTCGGCGGGGAAATCGGCGTTGACGTGGACCGACGTCACCGATTCGTATTCGGTCAGCAAATCCTGGCTCACCAGCACGTGATCCAGCACTTCTGATTCGCCGTTGAAGATGAAGGTGTAACGTTCGGGTTTGGGCACGTCGAAGAGCAGGTCGGTGAGACCGGCGTCGGTCAGGGTGGCGATGGGGGCAGAGGTGAGGAAGTCGTTCAGGTCGCCGACGACGAGCACGTCGGCGTAGGGGTCGGCGGCCAGGATCTCGTCCACCAGGCCGACCACGAACTCCGCCTGCTCGATCCGACGCGGCAGGGTGCGTTCTTCCTCCGGCGTGTCGCCCCGCTTGGACTTGAAGTGGTTGACGATGAGGGTCAGGTCAAAGCTGCCACCGTCTGGCGTTGCCAGGCTGAGATGCGCCACCAGGGGTGGGCGGGAGAAGAGGGGATTCTGTCCCTCTGGGCAGGGGAAGTTGGGGTCAACGCCGGGGCCGAAGCCGTCGTCGAGGGTGGTGCAGCCCTGACGGACCTGGGCGCTGACCACCGTCACCCGGTCTCGCCGCGCCAGCAACCCCACGTCGATGCCCCGGGCGTCGGGGCCATCGGTGAGGATGGTGGTGTAGCTGATGCCGGTCTGGGCGTAGATGCGGGCCGCCAGGTCGTTCAGCACGCCCCGGGTTTCTGCCTCTTGCACTCCCAGGATGGTCGGGGCCCCCAGCGGCTCAATCACGGCGGAGACCAGCTTGGTTTGCTTGATCTCGTACTCTTCGGGGGTCAGCACTGGGTCGGGCTTGTCGGGGTTGTCGTCGGTGTCGAAAAGGTTCTCCAGGTTGAAGGTGGCGACGGTGAACTCGTCCGGCGAAAGCGGGTCGGGCACGGGGATGCCGGGGTCGGGCGCCGGCGTGATGACCGGGGTGGCGATGAGTTGCATCTTGTATTCGCCATAGCTGTAATCGAGAGCGCCGTCGAGCCCCGTCACCTGATCGCCGAATTTCAGCGGATAGGCCACGCCCCCGCCATCGTCCACGATGATGCGCTCGCCGGTGCCGTCCGCGTCGTCCTGGAAAACCCGGTCTGGCTTCTGATCGGTGCGCACGACGGTGAACTCGCCGTATCTGTTGGTAGGCCCGACCACGTGGGTGTCGTCCACGCGGACGCGCATGCCTTCCAGCGCCTCGTAGTAGGCACGCGACGCGGCGTTCTCAAAGGGTGGGAGCAACTCCACCGGCGCGGGCAGCGGGTTGCCGGAGGAGACGATGGTGACGCCGTCGAAGGCAAGTTCAATCTGCGTCAGGTCGTAAAATTCGACGACCGTCCCCTCTATCTGCACCAGGTCTCCCGCGTTCACCTGTCCGGGGAAGCCCCCCTCGTAAACGAAGATGCCGTCGGAGGTGGCGGGATCGTCGTCGCAGTTTTCAAGCTGAATGAAGAAGCCGTTCTCGTCCGTGTCTTGAAAATCGGCGTAGACCACGCCCTGGGTGCGCACGGTTTGCCACTCAAAGGGCGAGGCGAAGCCGTCCCCCTGGATCTGGCAGATGGGGACTGTTTCCACCAGCGACGGCGTGGGGGGGCTGGCCGTGTTCTGCGGGTTGGGGGACGAGAGAAGCTGAAAGTCGGCGCTGTTGTCATTGGTGTCCTGGCCGTTGCCATCGTCGCCGCCGGGAAGCCGCTCGATGCTCTGGCCGGAGGCGGGGGCCGGCGCGGGCGTCGTTTCCACGAAATCGTTGGTGGCCGTGCCCCATCCCACCGAGTCGACGATCTGGCCGCCCGGGTCGCGCAGGGCCAGGCCGCCGCCGGCCGCCGCCAGTCCGCTGCTGTAGGTGGCATCACCGGGCACGGTCCCGCTGTAGCCATTGCTGTTGACCAGCAGGTAGTGGCCGTAGGGAGGGATGAAGGCGTCCTCCGTCCAGGCAAAGCGGGTATTATCCGAGGTGCCGCCTGCCGAGCGGTAGACCAGCCGGTAGCCATTGAGGTTGAAGCTATCGGCCTCGGAGGGGTTGTAAAGCTCGACGAATTCGTCGCTGGCGCCGTTGGGGCCGCCGGTTTGCACTTCGCTGATGAGGACCGGGGCAGCAGGGGGCAAGAGCCACTCGGCGGTGGTGAACGACCAGGTGTAGTCGTCTCCCATCGGATTGCCGGCCTGGTCGGTCACGCTCCCGGAAATGGTTGCCGTGTAGCGGGCGGTGAAGTCCAGGTTGGCATCCGGGTCAAAGGTCAGCGTGTTGGTTGGGTCGTCGTAGCTGAAAACGCCGGGCACCGCGCCGGCCGGCCCCACCAGCGAAAAGGCGTCGGCGGTGACGGTGGTCTCATCCATGTCCTCGCTGAAGGTGGCGGTCACGTCCGTCCCCACCGGCACGTTCACCGCGCCGTCGGCGGGGTTGGTGCTGCTGACGGTGGGCGGGAACGTGTCGGACAGCGGCACACCGTTGGGTCCGCCCGGTGTGCCCAGGTCGCCGGCGCCGAAGGGGGTGGTGGCCTCCTCCCAGTTCGCGCCCACGTTGTTGTCCAGGGCGGTGTCCTTTAGCTCCATCGAAGCGCCGTTGGGGTCGGGGAACTCAGGGCCGCCGTCGTATTCCACCCGGTCGGCCTCTTCGCCGTCGGCGTTGATCAGGACGACCTCGTCGGCGCCGTTGGCCAGGGTGAAGTTGCTATACACGTAATCAACTTCCACCCCGCCGTTGACCGCCGGGTCGCCGTTACGCCCCAGCACCAAAAAGTCGCCGGAGGGGATGACCAGCGGGCCGCCGTTGTCGATGACGTGGGAGTCGCTATCGTTGTCCCGAATCGTCCAGCCGTTGATGTCTACGTCGCTGGCGCTGGCATTGTATAATTCAAACCACTCGCCCACACTGTCGGCGACTGCTCGTGGATTTTGCATGATCTCGTTGATGACGATGCGGATGACCAGGTTGAGATCGCTTTCGCGCCGGGGCATCACCCGGTAGGTGTCGCCCGACTGGCTGACAACGCCGACCACTTCCAGCGAGTTGCCCACGCTGATGAAGCCGACGTCGATGCCGGCGGTGGCGTCGATGAACACGAGCAGGGTATCGACGCCGTCGGACAGGGTGATCGTGTTGCCCGTGGGGTCTGATTCCACGGCGACCACTTCGCCGGCGACCTGTACCAGGGAGCCTTCGTTGTCCTCACCTACGTCGCCCAGGGCGGTGGGCGCAGGGGGTGGGGCATCGGCCTCGGTGCCATCGGTGACAGTGACGTCGGCGGCATCGGTGGCCCGAATCAGGAATTCGTTGTCCTCTTCTGCCAAAGTCCCGGCCACCCGCACCAGGTCGCCCAGGGTTACTTCAGGTGCGGCCGGGTCGGCCACGCGGATTTGAATGCCGGCCGTGTCGTCCTGGATGTAAAAGCGAGCGTTGTCACCCCCTGGGGCAAAGATGCCGGTGGGGGCAATGGCCCGCCCTTCGACGGTAACGGACGAGCCCAGGGGCAGAGTTTTGGCCTCAGCGATGGGTGTCACACCCGTCCCCTGGGCCAATGCAGCAGGAACCACCGGCAACATTCCTCCGCCTGTCAGCCCCACACAGACAGCCAATACCATCAGATTGTGGAACAGCCGCCTCATTTTGTCCCCTCCATCCTCGCGAGTTTTGTATACACACCGATGAGCAGCCGCCCAAATAGACAAATCGTCTTCTCCACCCAACAGGGGAAGAAGACGACCTGCGTCACGTCAACCGGTTTTCCCCGAGGGCACAAGTCACAGGGATGCAGCTATAGGCCGCGTTGTTAACCGCCGACTGGACATAGGGCCAAAGAAGAGCCACTCACCTATGCGTAGTACCCAAGTCCCATCACCAACAAGTATACCATACCTTTGTGGGCAACACAATAGGCGAATCGTTTAGTGGGCGCATTTCAGTTTTATGGCGGATTTTGTGCCAGTGCCAGGGCACAAACGCGGTTGAAACCGCTCCTGCAGGCCTGACGGCCAGGCGTCCACCTCCCGTGGACGCCAGCGCGTCGGCGCAGGCCGACGCCTCGGCATGGGGCCTTCAGGCACGACTTTAGTCGCTATCGCCTGATGCCGGGCCAGATAAAAGACGCATCCTGCCATAGAATTGAAATGCACCTACTCAGCCAGATGGGGCAGATCAGGTGAGTAGTTACGTTGAAAGTTTGGTGGTGGTTAAACTGTAAGTGACGGAGGGATGTCATTGCGAGCGAAGCGACCCGCACCTGCGTGCCCCGTACGGGGTACTGCGGTGGGGCAGGTGAGCAATCTCCGGCTGCAATGCGGGGATTGCTTCGTCCGTTTCACTCCCTCGCAATGACATATCACTTACTTTTCTACCACTACCGAAAGTTTCATAACCTGTGGCTCTGTGGTATCATCTGGACACGAATCTTTCTCTGGAGGAATAACCTGATGACACAACCTGGCTCGCTCCCTCCTCTTATTTTGGTGACCAACGACGACGGGATTCACTCGCCCGGCTTGCACGCCGCCATCAGAGCGATATGTGACCTGGGCGAAGTGGTGGTGGCTGCCCCTCGGCGCCAGCAGACAGGTGCCAGTCGCAGTTATCTCCCTGTGCGCGACAAGGCAGTCTATCGGGAGGAGGTACCAGTTGATTGCCGCACCGTCGTCGCCTATGGGTTGGAAACGTCCCCGGCGCAGGCAGTGCTCTCTGCGCTGGTCGACTTGCTGCCGCGTCTGCCCGATCTGCTCATCAGCGGCATCAATTTTGGCGAGAATTTGGGCACCGGCGTCACCATCTCGGGCACTATCGGCGCGGCTATCGAGGCTGCCAGCTTTGGCGTGCCTGGCCTGGCGGTGTCGTTGGAGACGCCCAAAGAATTTCACTATCACCATTCCGACGCGGTGGACTTCAGCGTAGCCGCTTCTTTCACCCGGCAATTCGCTTTGATTATGCTGGCAGGCCAGTTGCCCCCCGACGTGGACATCCTGAAAATCGACGTGCCCAGCGATGCCACGCTCGACACACCCTGGCGCGTGACCCGCGTCTCCCGCCAGCGGTATCACGTGCCCCGGCCCAGCGGTCGGCGCAGCCTGAGCGAGCAAAAAGGAATAGACTACGCGCCAGAGGTCAACCTGGACACGTTGGAGCCCGACTCCGACGTGCATGCCCTGGCGGTGGACCGGGTGGTGTCGGTATCTCCCCTCAGCATAGATCTTACCTCGCGGGTTGACCTGGCTGCTCTGGACACCGATCTGCGGCAGCGCAAACGTGTTTACAGCAGAAAGTAAAGGGGGGAATGGTGGATGGGAGGCGGTTCAGGCAGTCGCGGAGGCAGAACACAGCACTTAGCTCAAACGGAAATATTCGCTTCTTCGGCTTCGAGGCGTGATCGCATATCCTCCAGGGCGGTGGCAGCGATGTGACCCAGGATCGAAAGCAAGGTGGCGTCGGCCTCGATGAATTCGTTGCCGTTGTATTTGTTGAGCAACTCGATCACCCCCACCAGTTTGCCCCGCGTGATCATAGGCACACACAAGATGGAGCGAGTGACGAACCCAAACGCCTCGTCAATTTGTGGCGAAAAGCGCCAGTCTTGCCGGGGATTGTTGACAATGGCCGGCTCGCCCTCCGTGGCAACCCAGCCAGCAATGCCGATGTCTCCACCGATTCGGTAGCCCCGCAACTCCCCCCGAATGTCACCATGAACTAAGGCAAAGACCAATTCGTCGGTCTCTTCGTCCAGCAGCAAAAGGGAACCATCCTCGGCTCTGAGAACGACCATCGCGTTGTAAAGGATCTGGTCGAGCAAATCGAGCAAGTTTTCCTCAGACGTTATCCGTTGCGCGGCCCAATAAAGGTCTTCCAGCGCATCCATATAGCGGTGCAAAGCTCGATTCTCCTCCTGCAAGGCTTTGTTCTCTTCTTGCAGGCGAGCATTCTCTTGCTGCAGAAATCGCATTAGTTGCGGAGTCGTTGTGGTCATCGCAGCCTCCTGCCGAGTCAAGACAAACGTCAATCTTGTTAACGCAATCCTAGTATACCAAAGATTAACGTAAGATACAACCCCGAATCTGTTGACAGCCCCCGTCATACGATGTACAATCCGGCCAACCCATTCCCTTACGTGAGGGCGTTGCTCAATGTTTACAGACAACAAAACCGACCGGCGTGAGATTCGACTGGCCCTGGCCAGCAAGGGTCGTATGGAAGCGGAAACTCTTTCGTTCCTCGACGGCTGCGGCCTGCACGTGACCAAACTCAACCCCCGACAATACATCGCCTCGATGCCGGCCATCCCCGAATTGGAGGTCTGGTTTCAGCGCTCGGCCGACATCGTGCGCAAGGTGCGTTACGGCGACGTGGACCTGGGCATCACCGGCTTCGACAGCGTGGCCGAATACGGGGGCAACGGTGACGACGTTATTGTGTTGCACGACGCGCTGGGTTTTGGCTGGTGTCAATTGGTGCTGGCCGTGCCCGATGAGTGGGACGACGTGACCTCCCTCGGCGACCTGGCCAGCCTCGCCCGCCAGCGAGCTGCCGAAGGTCGCCCTCTGCGGGTCGGCACCAAATTTGAAGGGTTGGTGGCGCGTTTTCTGGACGGGCACGGGGTGAAGCCGCACCAACTCATCCGGGCTGAAGGCGCACTGGAGGCTGGCCCGCACATGGGCTACGTAGACCTCATCGCCGACCTGACCGCCACCGGCACTACCTTGCGCGAGAATCGTCTCAAGCAGATCGAAGGGGGCACTCTGTTGACTTCTGAGGCGTGTCTCATCGGCAACCGGCGCGCCCTCAAAAGTCGGCCCGAGGTGCTGGCCGTCGCCAAACAATTGCTGGAGTTCATCGAAGCGCACCTGCGCGCCACCGGCTTCCACGCCATTATCGCCAATATCCAGGGCGAGTCGGCAGAGGCGGTTGCCCAAAAGGTCTTCTCTCAGCCCGACTTGGCCGGCTTGCAAGGCCCCACCATCGCCCCGGTTTATCTGCGCGATCCCACCGTCCGTGACTGGTTCGCCATCAGCATCATCGTCCGCAAGCAACGGCTGGTGCAGGCAGTGGAGCAATTGCGGGCCATCGGTGGCAGCGGTGTGGTTGTCACCCCGGCCACCTACATTTTTGAGGACGAACCGGCGACGTATCGGAAGCTGCTGGCGGAGTTGGGACGTGAAACGTGAGGCGTGTTGCGTGATACCTCACAGTTGGAAATCATCACGTAACACGGAGTACTTCCTGCTCATAGCGGGTCTGTGACCCGCGTCTTTAGCGGGCCAGAGCCGTCGGGTCACAGACCCGACGGGAGCAGGGGGTCACAGACCCGACGGGAGCAGGGGGTCACAGACCCGACGGGAGCAGGGAATCCGTCAGAACCAGGAAATCCTCACACAACGCACAACACGAAATACTGCGTAAAAGGATGGAGATTCTTTGTGTTTGAGGAAACGCTTCTACGAATTTACGAGCCGGACGAGGCACGCACCACACTGCTGACCCGCAAGCCGGTAGGCGAAGTGGCGATGACGCCAGAGCTGGCGGCCGGCATCGAGCGCGTGTTCGGCGAGCCGCTGACCCCCGACGAGGCGGTGCGCCGGTTGCTGGCCGACGTGCGCGACCGGGGCGACGACGCCCTGCGCCATTGGACTCAACGCATTGACGGCGTGTCGCTGGATGATTTCATCGTTCCCCCCGAATCTCTGGCAGCCGCCTACGAGGCCCTGACCCCCAATTTGCGCGACGCCTTGCACGTTTCGATTGACCGGGTTCGCGCTTTCCATCAAAAGCAGCCGATGAGGGGCTGGGTGGATTGGTCCTCCGACGGGGGCGCGCTGGGGCAAATCGTCCGACCGCTGGCGCGGGTGGGGGTCTACGCGCCGGGCGGACGGGTTCCGTATCCCAGCACGTTGGTGATGTGCGTGGTGCCGGCGCAGGTGGCGGGGGTGGAAGAGATCGTGGTCGCCACGCCGCCCGGTCCCGGTGGAGAGCCGGCACAGGTCATCCTGGCGGCGGCTCACGCCTGCGGCGTGGACACGGTCTACCGAGTCGGGGGGGCGCAGGCCATCGCCGCCCTGGCCTACGGCACGCAGAGCATCCCCCGCGTGGACAAGGTCGTCGGTCCCGGCAACATTTTCGTCGTGCTGGCCAAACGGCACGTGTACGGAATAGTGGACATCGACGGGCTGCCCGGCCCCACAGAGACGATGGTCATCGCCGACGCCGGCGCCGACCCGACGCTGGTTGCCGCCGACCTGCTGGCCCAGGCCGAGCACGACACCCTGGCCAGTGCCATCCTCGTCACCCCCAGCCGGGCACTGGCCGAGGCGGTGCAGGTAGAAGTCGCCCGCCAGATGGAGAGCCTGAGCCGGGCCGACGTCATCGCCGAGAGCCTGCGCGGGCAAGGGGGCATCGTCCTGTGCGCCGATCTGGACGAAGCGGTGGACCTGGCCAACCAGTACGCCGCCGAACACCTCTGTCTGCACGTGAGCGATCCCTGGTCGCTGGTGGGCCGAGTAAAACACGCCGGGGGCATCTTCCTGGGCGAGAATTCCTACGAGGTGCTGGGCGACTACGTGGCCGGTCCCACCCACGTGATGCCAACGATGGGCACCGCCCGCTTTGCGTCGCCCCTCAGCGTGCGTGATTTCACCAAGATCATCAGCCTGTTTGCCCTGGGCGAGGGGGAAGCGCAGGAGATCGGTCGGGCAGCGCAGACGCTGGCCGAAGCGGAGGGACTCACCGCCCACGCGGCGGCGGTGGCAAAACGGGGGAGGAACAGGGGGTAGATAGTAGCAGGGGCGAGGCATGCCTCGCCCCTGCTACTCTATCTCGGCCCCCCTGGCGGCAGATAATCCATCGGATTCACCCGCTGTCCGTCCACGCGGACTTCAAAATGCACGTGGGGTCCGCTGGAATTGCCGGTGCTGCCCACCTCGCCGATGAGTTGGCCTCGCTCCACCCAATCCCCCACCTGGACCCACTCTCCCTTCATGTGACTGTAGAGCGACTGCAAGCCTTCGCCGTGGTCGATGATCACCGTGTACCCGTAGCCGGTACGCGCCCAGCCAGAGCGGACCACCCGGCCTGCTCGCCCCGCGTAGACCGGCGAACCGTAAGGCGCGCCGATGTCAATCGCCTGGTGCGCCTCAGAGAAGCCCTGGGTGACAACGCCCACCAACGGCCAGGCAAAGGGACTGTCGAGCGAGGGCTGAGGCGTCGGGCGTGCCAGATCTTTGCGCCCGTGGGGTACAATTAGCTTCTGGCCGGCTCGCAAATCGTCAGGGGTGGAGAGATCGTTCAGCGGATAGTTCAGGATGTCTGCTTCGGCCACGCCGTAGCGTTGGGCGATGGCCGCCAGCGTCTCTCCCGGTTGAACGGTGTGGTAAATCCCTTTCACCGGCAAAATCACCAGTTCCATCCCCACCGGCAGCAGGTCGGGATTCCGTTCCAGGTCTGGATTCGACCACCGCAAGGTGTCCACGTCCAGATCGAATTGGCCGGCGATGCTCCACAAGGTATCGCCCGTTTGGACGGTATAAGTGACGACCTCGGCCCGACCTTCTCGCTCGGCCCAAGAGAGACCTACCTCGTCCACCTCATCCACGAGATCATCGTCCGCCGCGTCGGGTAAAGCTGTGGGGGTGATGACCACCGAACGAATCAGCACCACCTGTTTGCCGCCGGGCGCAGACGCCCGGCGGGCCGACGCCCCAGCGTCCCGAACGGGGTGCAAGGCGGGCTGTATCAGCCATTGCCAACCGACAAAAGCCAGCACACCCAACGTGATTCCGCCCAGCATCAGCCAGCGCCAGGGTCGCCGACGACGGGGGAAGAGAGGATAATCCAAATAGCTGCGTTGCTTGCGAGATTGGCTCACTTTTTGCCTGCAATCGGCCCACGGGTTATAATATGGGCGTGTTTCAAATGAGTTGAGGTGACAAGCTGGAGTGCAGAATTTATTCTGCCAATGCCCAAAAAGCGGAATGAACTCCGCACTCCAACTGACGAAGTTATCTGCCAAAAGTGCCTGGCATCTGAGCAAGTAATTACCGTGCGAGATGCGCGTGGGGAAGTGTCGGAACTGGCAGACGAGCGTGATTTAGGATCACGTGCCGCAAGGCGTGGGGGTTCGAATCCCCCCTTCCCCATTTGGGTAGTGGTAGAAAAGTAAGTGATATGTCATTGCGAGGGAGTGAAACGGCCGAAGCAATCCCCGTATTGCAGGCCGGAGATTGCGTCGCTTCGCTCGCAATGACAGACCCTCCGTCACTCACAGTTTAACCACCACCCCCATTTGAAAGTTGCCCCCTATTTCGTGGAGGTCTCGTCGTCCAGACGGTCCAGGAGCACCTGGCGAGAGCGACCACCCCCTTCGTCAGGCCCGATGATTCCCCGCTCTTCCATTATGTCGATCAAGCGCGCAGCGCGGGCGTAGCCAATGCGCAACCGCCGTTGCAACAGCGAAATGGAAGCCCGGTTGTGCGAACGAACCACTTCAACGGCCTTGGGCAACAGGTCGTCTTCTGTTTCGGCTGCCTCGGCTTTGGCCTTGAAGTCGGCCCAGAGCGGCTGTTGGACCGGCTGCGCCGTCTCGGCAGAGGTGGTCGGCTGCGGTGAAGTCGCCGACGGGCGACGGGGCGTTTCGTCCGCGACGTGGGTCCCCTTCCAATAACGGACCAACCGGCTCAGCTCCCGGTACGAAACGAACACACCCTGCAACCGCTGCAATTTGCTGCTATCGGGGGTCATAAAGAGCATGTCACCACGGCCAAGCAGTCGTTCGGCGCCAGGCGTGTCGAGGATCACCCGCGAGTCGATTTGGCTGGTGACGGCAAAGGCCACCCGCGCCGGAAAGTTAGCCTTGATCAGCCCGGTCACCACGTCTACCGACGGCCGCTGGGTGGCGATGATCAGGTGAATGCCGGTCGCCCGCGCCATCTGAGCGATGCGGGTGACGGTCCGCTCCACCTCGTCGGGAGCGATCATCATCAAGTCTGCCAGCTCGTCGATCACGATGACGATGTATGGCATTATTTTTTCGCCCCGGCCGGCCATCAACTCGTTGTAGCCGATCAGGTTGCGCACTCCCAGGCGCGAGAAGACCTTGTAGCGCCGGTCCATCTCGCGGGTGGCCCAATTCAGCACCCCCACCACCCGCTCCAGGTCTACCACCACCGGGGCCAGCAGGTGTGGTATGCCGTTGTAGTTGGTCAACTCCACCATTTTGGGATCGACCATCAGCAGGCGCAGCGTTTCGGGTGTGTGTGTGGTCAGAAAACAGGCGATGATGGCATTGATGCACACGCTTTTGCCAGACCCGGTAGCGCCGGCAATGAGCAGGTGCGGCATCGAGGCCAGGTCGGCTACCACCGGCTGACCGGCAACGTCACGACCCAGGGCAAATTTCAGCGGCCAGTTGACGGCCTGAAAGACGTCCGATTCCATCACACTCCGCAGCGACACCAGCGATGTGGTGGCATTGGGGACTTCAATTCCAACGTAGGGCCGACCGGGGATCGGCGCTTCGATGCGGATGGGGGCAGCAGCCAGCGCCAGTGCCAGGTCGTTGGTCAGGTTCACGATGCGCGACACCCGGACCTTCCGCGGCTTGCCCTGGGCATCTTTCTTGTCCAGATAGCCCGGCTCAATGCTAAACTGGGTGACGGCCGGCCCCTGGTTGATCTCGCGCACTTTGGCCTCGATGCCAAAGCTGGCCAGCGTCTCCTCGATGATTTTGACGCGCTGCCGAATCTCCTGCTGACTGACCTCCTGGTCAATCCCCTCTTCCAGGATGTCTGCCAGAGGCGGAAGTCGCCAGCTTTGCGCACCCACCACCCGCGGAAAGAGCATGCCGGAAGGAGTGGTGCGCGTCATCTCCCCCGGCCCAGTGGGCCGAAGTCCCGAATCGGGGGGCAGGTCGCCCGGCAGGCGAGTTTCCTCTCGAGGAGGGGTCTCGCCCTGGGGAGAGGGGAGAATGCGCTGCAACAGATTGGAGGGGTGGAGATGGTCGTTGGGCAAAGGGGAGACCGGCTGATGATTGATGGTGGCCAGCGCGCGCCGTCGCCGCCAGTCGGCGATCTGATCCTGCGCATTGCGGGTCATCTCCACAATTTCGGCCAGCGACAACCCGGAAATGAG
>JAJRXB010000006.1 GCA_024276515.1 Chloroflexota bacterium | reverse complement strand
TAGCGGGGGACGTGGTAAAAGTCGAGCAGCGTCACCAGTTGCGCCAGCAGCAGCGCGGCGCTCACGCCGACCAGCACCGGCCGGCTGCGTCGCCAGAGCCAGGCCAGCCCTGCCCCCAGCAGCAGCCACCAGGCGGGGGCGGCCAGCATCAGCGTCCGCTCGAAATAGCGCGGGGTGAAGGGGTAGACGAGATTGATCAGGTAGCCCAGCAGCAGGGGGAGGAGCAGGTAGAGGGCGAGGAGGGACGGGGAGTGGGTGGTGTTGCGTGGTGAGCGTTCACCCTCTCTCCCTCGTAGGGGGAGGGGTGGAGTGGGGGTGGCGGAGACGCCGGAGAAACCACCTGCATCCGGGACGGAATCTCCCTCCGGGCGAGATTCCACCCTCCCCCGGCCCCTCCCTGCCAGGGAGGGGTGGGCGCTCACGTTGCGGGTTGCCAGGCCGAGAAGGGCGATGGGCAGAAACAGGAGGGTGGCCCAGGCCAGGGCCTGGGTGGCGTCGGAGAGGTGGCCCAGGCTGAAGGCGACCAGGTGAGAGGCGACGAAACGCAGAAGGCCGAGGGGGACGTACCCTTCGGCGGTCCGCTTGCCCTGCACGTAGGCGACGAGTTTCGTCCCGGCGTAGGCGACCCACGGCAGATAAAGGAGCGCGGCGACGGATAGGGAGCGGATGAACGGATGAGTCACCAGACGGCGAAGGCTCTGACGGCGGTTGACGGCGAAAAAGAAAAGGAGTTGAAACAGGGGAACGAAGAGGGCGTAGTACATCGTGTATAGCGCCGCCGCCGTCGTCAAGACGTATCCCCAGAAGTACTTTTCAAACGAGGTGACAGTCACCTGCACACTGGGAGCAAGAAAGGAGCTGGGGGCTGGGGGTTGCGGGTTGCGCTTGCCATTTGCTATTAGCCTGCTGAAAAAGTATACTGACCCCAATCCCAGCAACGTCACCAGCCCGTACATGCGAACTTCTTGCGAGTAGTAGATGGCGAAGGGGGCCAGGGCGACGACGGCGGCCGTCGCCAGGCCGGCGGTTCGGTCGAAGAGGCGGGCGGCGACGCGGCAGGCCAGCGGCACCAGCAGCGTGCCGAAGAGGACCGACAAAAAGCGGGCCACCTCTGGCGTGCTGCCGACCAGTCGCAGCCAGCCACCCAGCAGCGCGTAATAGAGGGGTGGGTGGATGTCCACCGCCGTGAGGCGGATCATCTCGCCCAGGCTCATCGAGGCGAAGTAGAAGCTCCAGCCCTCGTCGCCCCACAGCGGCTGAAAGTCCAGTCGGTGCAGGCGCAGGCCGAAGGCCAGCAGGGTGAGCAGCAACGCGCCGACGGGGGGTGATGGGGCCAGGAGTGCACGTCTCTCGTTCATCAAAAGAGAGTATACCACAAGTCAAGAAAAAGGAGGAAACTTATGGAATATCGGCGTCTGGGTCAGTATGGTCTGAAGGTGAGCGAATTTTCGTTGGGCGCCTGGCTGACTTTCGGCGACCAGATAGATCAGGAGACGGCCCGCAAATGCATGCTGGCCGCCTACGAGGCCGGCGTCAACTTTTTTGATAACGCCGACGTGTACGCCAACGGGCAGGCCGAGATTGTGATGGGCAAAGTTATCAAAGAACTCAATCGCTCAGACCTGGTCATCTCCAGCAAGGTCTTCTGGCCGACAGGCCCCGGCCCCAACGACCGGGGATTGTCGCGCAAGCACATCTTGGAATCGGTGCACAAATCGCTCAAGCGGCTGGAGACCGATTACCTGGACCTTTACTTCTGCCATCGCTACGACCCCGAAGTGCCGGTAGAAGAGGTGGTGCGAGCGATGGATGACCTGGTGCACCAGGGCAAGATCCTCTACTGGGGCACCAGCGAGTGGCGCGGCGGACAGATCGCCCACGCGGTGGGGTTGGCCCGTCAGTGGGGGCTGTATCCGCCGGCCGTCGAGCAACCCCAGTACAACATGTTCACGCGAGACGTAGTAGAAACGGAACTGGTGGAGGCTGTTCATCAACATGGCATCGGCCTGGTCACCTGGAGTCCCCTGGCCAGCGGCATTTTGACCGGCAAGTACAACGACGGCATCCCCGCCGGCACCCGCCTGGACCGTCACACCTGGCTGCGCGAGCACCTGACGCCGGAACGGGTGGAAAAGGTGCGCCAGTTGACCGACCTGGCCCGGGAGCTGGGCGCCACCACGGCCCAACTGGCCCTGGCCTGGCTGCTGCGTCTGCCGGAGGTGAGCAGCGTCATCACCGGCGCCAGCCGGGTGGAGCAGGTGCGCGAAAATCTGAAAGCCCTCGACCTGAAGGCCAAACTCACACCCGACGTGCTGGAGCGCATCGAGGCTATCCTCAGCTCAGGAGCAGGTGACAGTCACTTTCAGAAGTGACTGTCACCTGATGAGCCAATTATGATGCGTTTCGCCGTCACCGGAGAAGTTTCACGAGACCGGCTGAGTGGGCCGGGGATGGACCCCTGGCAGGGTCTAGGGGGATGTGCCACCTACCTGTCGCTGGCGCTGGGCCGGCTGGGCGCCGACGTGCTCTTCGCCACCGTCGCCGGCGACGACCTGGACCCGGCGTGGCTTGCGCCGCTGCGCCAGGCCGGGGTAGACCTGCGTCTGCGCACCCTGGCGGGCCCCACCGCCCGCCTGGACCTGGCCTACGACCAAAACGGCGACATCGCCCGGCTGCGCTTTGAGGCCGGCGTGGAAAGCCAGATGGACGCGGGGCACCTCCCGGAAGATTTCTGGTCGGCGGATTGGATCATCGGGGGCACCGCCCCCCGGCGCTACCAGGCGGCGGTGGTCCGCCGCGCCGACGCGCTGGGCCGGTCGGTCGCCCTCTCCACCCAACGCGAGTTTCACGGGGAATGGGAGTTGTTGGCGGCGATCCTCCCTCACCTGGACGTGTTGTTCATCAACAGCGGTGAGGTGGTGGATTTGCGCGGCGACCCGCTCCCCGCCGGTCTGGACGCGCTGCGTGCCGTCCATCCGCGCCTGACGTGCGTGGTGACGTGCGGCCCCCGTGGCGCGTTCCTGCTCCACGGCGACCGGCTGTATCGAGTGGCCGCCTGTCCCGGCCCGGTGGTCAACACCACCGGCGCCGGGGACGCCTTCGCCGCCGCCTGGCTTTTGACCTTTGCCCGCACGGGAGACCCGACCTACGCGCTCCGGGTTGCGTCCGTCGCGGCGTCGCTGGCGCTGCGCGGTCCGGCGCACACCACCCTGCCCCACTGGGACCAGGTTGAAAGCAGGCTGAAGGAATGCGGGGAGCGGCTGCCGGTCGAGGGGTGGCCCCTCGGCTCGGCCGGGGCACGGACGGCGCTGGCAGCCGAAGACGCCCATTGCCACCGCGCGCTGGACCGCCGGGTTACGCGGTCGTCGTAAAATAGTCTTGCCAATCGCGGCGGGTTGTGGTAAACTTACGAACGTAAGCCCCCGTAGCTCAGTGGATAGAGCAGCGGCCTCCGGAGCCGTGTGCGGGCGTTCGAATCGCCCCGGGGGTACACCTCGGCCTCGACCACTCGGTCGGGGCCTTTTTTCGTGGCCCTCCCCTTTTGGTAGTCTCCCTCTTACGTGTTGGCGGCGAGAGGAGGCAAAACCCTCACCCACCTCCGCCTGCCCCCCTCCCTCTCCCAAATTGGGTGAGGGAGGGGGTTGGGGGAGGGAGAGGGCAAGCCCTCGCGCTCCCAAACATCATCGACGCTTAACGGGGAGACTAGCCCCCTTTTTACACTCTTTTTACAATCTCCTAATATCTGAATAACAGACTCGCCTTATCCTGTAATCAGTCGGTTGCAAGCACACAACTTGGAAAGGAGACAGGAAAAATGAAAAGGCGAGTCTTTACTGTTTTGATGCTGGTCGTGGCGATGGGGGCGCTCATCGTGCCCACGGCAGCCGCCGAAGCGCCCGATCTCCACACCCTCATCGCCGATGGCGACGGGCTGGCGTTCCTGTTCGGCAAGGGCATCGTTGACCTGAGCGGCAACGGCATCCTGTGGGTTAAGGCCGAAGAGGGAGCCGTCGTGGAGGTGACCGGCTACGGGCAAAAGGAAGTCTTCCCCGACGGCTGGCAGCAATATTCCGGCTTCCATGGCACAGCCCACATCGAAGGTCGCCGGCTGCGCGTCTTCGTCGCTGGCACAGACGTTCACCTGGAAGCCATCGGCCGTGGCAAGGCCTTCCTGTGGGGACACGGCACCTACCGGAAGGGAGAGGAGAGCGGTCGCTGGAACACCAACGGGTTGGGTGCGTCGGTCACTCTCTCCGAGCCCCCCGTCCAGTAACGGGATGACAGGCAATGGGTAATGGGTCAACGGGGTAACGAGGTAACAGGATAACCCCCTTTGCTTCCCTTTTAAGCAAAAGCAGGTGACAGTCACTTTTTCAAGTGACTGTCACCTCAGCGCAAGGAGATCGAACTATGAACTGGAGAACACGAACGTTGATTGTTGTTTTGACTTTGGCAATGGTCCTCGGCAGCGCGTCGCTGGCCTTCGCCCAGGGTCCCACCGGGGCGGCGGACTCGGCTCGCGCTGCCGTCGTGCGGGGCGAAGTCACCGCCGTCAACGACGATGGCTTTACCCTGGCCCCGGGGGCACTCCGCACCCTGGCACTCCGCACCCTGGCACTCCGCACCCCCGCTCCGGGGGCACTTCGCAAGACGCCGCACAGCCAGGAGGTGACCGTCGTCGTGACCGACGACACCCGCTATCGCATCCCCGGCGTCGAGAACCCCACGCTGGCCGACGTGCAGGTGGGCATGTTCGCCCTGGTACGGGGGACGTGGGAGGATGGGGTATTCGTCGCCCAGGGCGTGGGGGCCGCCAGCCTGGACGAGATTCGACGGCGCATCATCCAGGGAGAGGTGACGGCCGTGGCCCTGGACTCCGGCACGCTGGCGGTGGACACCCGGCGTGGCGAGTGGACCGTCCACACCACCGACGACACCCGCTATCGCATCCCCGGCGTCGAGAACCCCACGCTGGCCGACGTGCAGGTGGGCGACCGGGTCATCGTCGCCGGAAAGCCTGACGAGGACAGCGACAACACGGGCACGGCCCGGCTGATTGCCGTGCTGCCGAAGAACCTGGTCAAAGGTCGCGGGCAGGTGACCGCCATCGAGGGCAGCACGCTGACCGTCGAGACCCGGCGCGGCCCCTACACCGTCGTCGCTGACGAGGGGACTCGCTACCGTGCCCGCGACATCGAAGACCCGTCGCTGGCCGACGTTCAGGTGGGCGACGCCATTTTCGTCATCGGTTTGGAGCAAGACGACGGCACCATTCTGGCCAAGGTCATCGGCATTCTGGGCCAGATGGCCCCAGGCGTCCGCCCCGACCGGCCCGACGACGCGACGGTGGCTCCCTAGCATGGCAACGTCGGCCCTCACCGGCTCGGCCATCCGGCAAGAGCTGGACGTGAAGGCCGCCACGCAGGCCGGGGAGTCTGGGCCGACCGGCTCTGGTGTGCTGCGTGTGACCGGAGCCGGGATGGCCGTCGTGCGCGGCAAGGCCAGCGTCGTCATCACCGGCCACGGCGTCGGCAGCGTTTGGGTGTGCAGCGCCGAGGCCCTCAACGCGCAGGGCTTCGGTCGCCACGCCCGTCTCGCCGATGGCGTCGTCTTCCGCGGGTTTCGTGGCACCATCGCCGTCAGTGGCCGTTCGCTGGTGGTGACGATGATCGGAGGGCGCATAGATTTCACCGCCAGCGGTTCCTGGTCGCTCCGCTTCAGGGGCTGGGGACGTTACGAGACTGTGTACGAGGTTGGAGGCGAGGAAAACTGTGTGCGTTTCACGCCCCCTACTTCGCCAATTGCCAGTTGAACACGTCCCAGGTGAGGGCGTCGTTGGGGTTGACGACCAGCCCCTGCAACCGAGGTGAAAGGCCATACGTGTTGGAGAAGTAGACCAGGTAAAGCGTCGGGCGTTCGTCGGCCAGGATGCGCCCGATCTGGCAGAAGGTTTGGCGGCGGGTCGCCGGGTCGGGCTGGGCCAGCGCCTGTTGCAAGAGACGGTCTACTTTGGCGTTGGCGAAGCGCATCACGTTGCCCCCGGCCCCGCCGTCTTCCATGCTGGGGATGGACCAGGAGGCGTAGCGCCAGATGAGGTAGTCGGTGGGGTCGGTTCCGGGGTAGCCGTCGTCCCACAGGTCCACGTCGAACTGGCCGCGGACTTCCAGCCCCCCTTCTTCCCAATCCCCCCACAAATCCCCCGGCCCTGCCAGGTCGGTGAAAATGCGGACGCCCAGCTCTCGCCACATTTGGGCGATGAGTTTTTGGGCGTCGGCTATTTCGTCCCAGCCGTCGTAGGTGAGGAGTGTCAACTGGAGCTTTGTCTCGTCGGGGGCGTAGGGGGCGCCGTGCGCTTCGAGCACCCCGTCGCCGTTCAGGTCCAGCCAGCCGGCCTGGGCCAGCAAGGTGCGGGCGGCGTCGGGGTTGTAGGGCGTCTCGGGGATGTCGGGGCACACTGCCCAGCCGCGGTAGAATTCGCTGGCAGTGGCAGTTCCCTGTCCGTCGAACGCCTCTTCGATGAGTCGTTGCCGGTCAATCGCCATGTCCAGCGCCTCTCGCACCCGGGGGTCGGCCAGGGCGAAGTGGGGGCGGGTGGTCTCGTCCTCCTCGTCCGGCGGCTGGCTCAGGTTGAAGGCCAGTCGCAGCAGCCAGCGGCCGGGGGTTGAGACCAATTGCACCCCTTCCACGTCTTGCAACTCTTCCACCTGGTCGGGGGTGAGCCAGGGGACCAGGTGCGCGTCGCCGTCCCGCAGCAAGTCGCTCCGCACCTCCTTGCGGGGGACGATGGGGAAGACCAGCCGGTCGAGGAAGGGACGGTCGGTCTGCCAGTAGCGGGGGTTGCGGGCAAAGACCAATTGCTTCCCCTCCTCCCACGTTTGCAACACAAAGGGGCCGGTGCCCACCGGCTGGGTGTTGCAGGTCCAATACGCCATCCGCCCCGGATCGCCGCAGGCGTGACGCGGAAAAATCCCCACCCCCCGCCCGCCGAATTGTCCCCACAGGTTGGGGTAGGGCTGACGGTAGTGCAGGACGACGGTGTAGTCGTCGGGGGTCTCCACGTTGTCAATCAGGTCGAAGCCGGTGACTTTCGCCAGGCCGTTGTCGGGGTGGCTGAGCGTCTCCCAGGTGAAACGCACGTCGTCGCTGGTGAATGGCTCGCCGTCGGACCAGACGATGTGGTCGCGTAGTTTCCAGGTGACGGTCAGCCCATCGGGGGAGATGCCGCCGTTGTCACGGGTGGGCAGTTCCAGGGCCAGTTTGGGGTAAAAGCTTCCGTCGGGGGCCATCTCGGCCAGGCCTTCGTAGATCAGTTCGCCCAGCAGTTCCTCGTAGCCGGTGTCGGTGAGGTAGGCGTTGAAGCCAGGTGGGTCTTGGGGGATGGGGATGATCGCCGTTTTGAGAGAGCCGGGCAGTGGCGGCTGGGTAGGCGGGGGCGCAGGACTCGCCTGGCCACAGGCGGTGAGGAAGGCGATGGCGACGAGTAGTCCGCGAAAGACGAAACGTAAAACGTGACGCATCCCAGCGGTGCTGGGTGGTGCGTGGCGCACAGGGCGTGTTGCGTAGGCAGGTGTGGAAGAGGGCATTTCACTGAAGCACGCCCAGTTGGCGGAGGACCTCCAACTCGTCGGGCAGGGGACTTTGCCACAGCCAATCCACCCGGAGCCAGAAGCCGGGGATGACGTCGGCACGGTAGACTCCTTCGGCGTCGGGCAGGTGGACGTGATAATGGGCGTCGTCCCCCAACCGATAGAATTCGGCCTGGTGGCGTTGGGGGTCGATCAGCCAATACTCTTCCACGCCGTCGGTCTCGTATTCGATGAACTTGCGCCCCCGGTCGCGGTGGAAGCTTTCGGGAGAGATGATTTCTACCACCAGGTCGGCCGGGCCGGCCAGGTAGGTGTCTTTGAGTCGGTCCAGGTTTTCACTCCGCACGAAGAGGATGTCAGGTTCGCGTCCCTGCCCGGATTTGGGAAGCCGCATCAGGAAAGGTGCATTGCCGACCCATCCAAGCCCCCGGCGCCGGACGTAAAGGTTCAGAACGGTGATGAGCCAGACGCTCAGGTCTTGATGCTGTTTTGAAGCTGGGGAAACCATGATCACCTCTCCATCCTCCCATTCGGCCCAGGTATCTTCGTCGGCCCAGGCCAGGAACTCCTCAAAGGTGATTTTGCCGACCGGCGGCGCTTTGCGGGCTATCTCCATCGTGCGTTCCATCTTGGCTCTCTTTCGTTCGCAAGAATCTGTCCCGGAAACTCTTATGGGGCGGCGGTCGGATCCCGGCAGGATAAGTTCCGGCGGCGTCAACAGTGACTTTGGGAAGTCTCGTACTGATTATAAGATGCTTTGGTGATAAGTCAAAATGTCGCGCTCAGGCGGATGGTCGGCGTGTGCCCTGCCGTTCAATTCCCAATCTCCCAACCTCCCACTCCCCAATCTCCAATCTCCCAACCCCCAATCTCCCAACCTCCCACTAGGGCAATCGCATCTAAATTCGAGTTTGGCCCCAAACCGTCATTCTGCCCGCACCTGCGATGGGGCAGGTGAGCGACGAGGGGGGAATCGCCCCGGAATAGGGATTCCGGGGGTACGAGATGGGGCGATGAGCATCCCGCAGCGCCGGAATCCCTATTCCGGCGCGGGCAGAAAATACAGCCTTTCAATACGCAATT
>JAJRXB010000135.1 GCA_024276515.1 Chloroflexota bacterium | reverse complement strand
GTCTCCCCGTTAAGCGTTGATGATGTTTGGGAGCGCGAGGGCTTGCCCTCTCCCTCCCCCCAACCCCCTCCCTCTCCCAAATTGGGAGAGGGAGGGGGTGCAGGCGGGGGTGGGAGAGGGCTTTGCCTCCTCTTCGCCACCAACACTCAACGGGGGGACCACCTCAGAATGACACCTGAAGAAAGCATAGCAACTGCGGAAATATGACATCGTCAAAGTAGTCACCCTTTTCGTTGCTGTCGAGGTGAATTAATACAATTACCCCTACACGTCACTACTCAGGTGCCAGGCACTTTGGGCAGATAACTTGAGCCAAAATCAGTTTGTACGCGTTATCAACCTGGCAAAAAGACGCCTTTATAAGTGCCTGGCACCTATGCTTGAGTAGCTACCCCTACACAAAACAGAACGTATGCCCTGGTGTTCACCATTATACCGGAACATACGTTCTGGTGTCAAGTCGTATACCTGCCGGGCACTGGTGACAATTGACAATCGTACTCAGATTCGGTAGAATACTCATCAGCAAAATAGTAGTGTTTTGCGGCCTATTATATAACAGGAGTTACGCACTTGAGACCTCACAGGTTTTTGAACAGCGCCTGGTAGATGAACTCATACCCAAACGGACACATTTTCACGCTTTGGAGAGCCTGTGGAAACCTGTGAGGTCTTATTGGGTTTTCGATCTCACCAACTGCGTAAGTCCTGTTATATAACCTTCGTTTTGCCCCAGTAGCTCAAGGGACAGAGCAACGGTCTTCTAAACCGTCGGTTGCAGGTTCGAGTCCTGCCTGGGGCGCTGACTCAATTGAGATGCCTTCAGTCGCCTCGCACCTCTTCAGCGGCCTCCGACAGGTCTGTGATCCGTCGGCTGGCGGGCCGCAGACCCGCCAGGAGCAAAAGCTTTGCGCTGCGTGGGCAAGGGCCGGTCAATACGCCGGCCTCTTGTTGTCTGGTCGTGCACCGTCCACCTCGTCAAAGGAGCCCTGCCTATGAGGGTCGTCGCTATGCTGATGGCAGGCGGGGCAGGCACACGTCTGACCGTCTTGTCTGACTATAGAGCCAAGCCCGCCGTGCCGTTTGCCGGCAAATTTCGTATCATCGATTTCACCCTGTCCAACTGCGTCAACTCTGGCATCTACGACGTAGCCGTCCTCACCCAATATCGGCCTCATTCCCTCAACACGCACATCGGCATTGGAAAACCGTGGGACCTGGACCGCCAGCGTGGCGGCGTTCACCTGCGCCAGCCTTACCTGGGACGCGCCACCGGGGATTGGTACCGAGGCACCGCCGACGCCGTCTACCAAAACCTGGATTTCGTCCTTGACAAGCAGGCAGACACCGTCCTCATCCTCTCCGGCGACCACATTTACAAGATGGACTACCGCCCTATGCTGGCTTTTCATCGAGCGGTGGGGGCCGACCTGACCGTCGCCGTGCGCAACGTGCCGCTGGAAGAGACAGACCGCTTTGGCATCATGACGGTAGACGACGAGATGCGGGTGATCGAGTTCACCGAAAAACCCCCAAACCGCGACAAGGGCACGCTGGCCTCGATGGGCATCTACGTTTTCAACGCCGACGCGCTCGTTGAGCAACTGAAGGCCACGCACCTGGAAGTGCTCGACCTGGACTTTGGCAAGCACGTGATCCCCCACATGATCGGCCAGAGCCGCGTTTACGCCTATCAATTCGAAGGCTACTGGGTAGACGTGGGGACGATCCACGCCTATTGGGAGACAAACCTGGAAATGGCGCAGCCGGTGCCTCCGTTGGACCTGTACGACCCCGATTGGATCATCCACACGCGCGACCAGGAGAAGCCGGCAGCGAAAATCGGCCCCCAGGGCCAGGTGGTCAATAGCCTGATCTCCAATGGGTGCGTCATCCGGGGGACGGTGGAGCATTCGGTGCTATCGCCGGGTGTCTACGTGTCGCCCGGGGCGGTGGTGCGCGAATCGGTCGTGATCAACGACACGTGGATCGGCCCCGGCGCTCTCATCGACACCGCCATCCTCGACGCCGAGGTAGTGGTGGGGCCGGGCGCCATCGTAGGCTACGGCGACGACCAGACCGCCAATCAGGAGCAACCCGACCGGCTGAACACCGGCATCACCGTAATAGGCGAACGGGCACGCATTCCGGGCGGAGTCCGGTTGGGCCGCAACGTATTGGTGCACCCCGATCGGGTCGAGAGCGATTTTCCCGACCCGGTGGTGCCCAGCGGCGAGACGATATGAGTAGGGAGTGAGGAGCGATGAAAGTTCTGGCAATGATCATGGCCGGCTGGGCCAGCGAAGCCCTGAGCGTGTTGACCGCCGTCCGCTCCGAACCTGCCATCCCTTTTGGCGGCAAGTTCCGCATCATCGACTTCACCCTGTCCAACTGCGTGAATTCGGGGATCTTCAACGTGGCCCTGCTGACCCAGCACATGCCCCGCTCGCTCAACGATCACGTGGGGGTGGGCAAGCCGTGGGACCTGGATCGCTCGCAAGGGGGCGTGCGCCTGCTACAACCTTATCTGGGACGTGGCATCGGCGGCTGGCAGCAGGGTACCGCCGACGCCGTCCGCCGCAACCTGGACTTCATCGAGGAACAACGGGTGGACACCGTCCTCATCCTGGCCGGTGACCACATCTACAAAATGGATTACCGGCCGATGCTCCGTTTTCACCGCGAGCAAGGGGCCGACGTGACCATCGCCGTGCGGCGCGTGAGCCCCTTCGAGACTTATCGTTTTGGCATCGTGACCATCGAAGCCGACGGTCAGGTGACCCATTTTGAGGAGAAGCCGCGCCGCTCGCGTTCCACGCTGGCTTCAATGGGCATTTACGTCTTCAACTACTCAACGCTGGTGGAATGCCTGACGGAAGAGGCCGATCCACCCCGACTGGACTTTGGCCGCGACGTGTTACCCGTCATCATCCGGCGAGACCGGGTGCTGGCCTATCCCTTCGAGGGCTACTGGGCCGACGTGGGCAACCTTCAGGCCTATTGGGAGGCGAACATGGCCTTGCTGAGCGAAAGTCCCGCCCTGGACCTGTACGACCCGGAGTGGGTCATCCACACCCGCAGCGAAGAGCGCCCCCCGGTCAAGATTGGACCAGAGGCACGGGTAGGAGGCAACCTGCTCTCCAACGGCTGCATCGTCGAGGGGACCATCGAGCGCTCCATCATCTCCCCCGGCGTTTACGTGTCGGCCGGGGCGGTGATACGCGACTCGGTGGTGATGAACGACACGTGGATCGGCCCCGGCGTCGTCGTCGACCGGGCCATCATCGACAAAGAAGTGCGGGTGGCCGAGGACGTGCGCATCGGGTTTGGTGACGACAACACACCCAACCGAAAATCCCCCGAAACTCTCAACACCGGCCTGACCGTCGTCGGCAAGCGAGCCCGGCTGCCGGCCGGAGTCCGCGTCGGCCACAACGTCGTCATCGGCCCGGGTGTGAAGGAGACAGCCTGCCCCGACAAAGAGATCCCCAGCGGCGAAACTGTGTCAGACAGCCGCTAGACCACGAGTTACTACCTTGACAATGTCATGTTCGGTCATGTCACTCTGCCTGCCGAAGTGGCCGGCACGGGTGCACCTGCCCCTCCTGGGCTCGCGCCAGCGGGCCAGGGGGGTGCGGCACAGGCGAGCGCAGCGAAGAGTCTCCTTTACCAGGCAGGAGATTCTTCGCTTTGCTCAGCCTGTCCTGGACGGACAGTCCAGGGAATGACACCTGAAGAAAGCATAGCAACTGCGGAAATATGACATCGTCAAACTACTCAAGGAGTTCAGCCAAAGCGTTTTTTTCCTGTCATTGCGAGGAGCGGAGCGACGAAGCAATCTCCCTCCCGCATTTCTGAGATTGCTTCGCCGCAAAAAACGCGGCTCGCAATGACAGGCTGAGTGGTTACGACCACGATAGTCTGATGGGAATGCCTCGGCCCCTACGCCCCGGATTGACGTACCCGGCATTGTCGCGTATACTGGTCCTGGCTCGGTCGGAGACCGGCCAGAGCAAGCTTGTCACCTGTGCCTGGGCAGTGACCACAGTTGCAAATAAACCTCCTGGCTCGGTCGGAGACCGGCCAGAGCTCTCCCGCTGGGGCCGGTCTCCAGACCGTGCCCCTGTTAGACCACAGTTGCAAGTAAACCACAAAAGAAATGGAGAAATGAGATGACCGAGGAGTTTTTCATAACCGAAGAGGGCCAGGCCGACGACGTGCCGGTAGATTCGTCCGCGCCACGGCCAGCCTACCTGCTTCCGGCCCTGCTACTGGCGGTGCTGGCGGCAGTGGTGGTTGGCGGCTACTTCGTGTACCAACGAGCGACCGGCGTTTCTTCACTGTCCTCCCCTGCCCGTCCCGCCCGAATCGCTTTTATGAGCAACCGAGACGACAACTGGGAAGTTTATATCATGGACCGCGATGGGAGCAACCTGGTCAACCTGACCAACAGTCCCAGCGCCGACGGCATCCCCGTCCACGCGCCGGGGCAGGACCGGCTGGCTTTTGTCAGTGACCGGGATGGGACAGGACTGGACCTCTTCGTGATGAACCTCGATGGCAGCGATGTCACCAACGTCACCCACACGCCCGATAGCAACGACATCCCCCTCGCCTGGTCACCCGACGGCGAATACCTGGTTTTCGTCAGTGACCAGACCAATCCGCCGGAGGTCCTCTTGATGCAGGCGAACGGTGACGATCTGATCAACCTGAGCGAGCGGGACAACGCCCGGGCTTTCAGCGATTGGTCGTCGGAGACAGATCGCTTCATCCTGGCCGCCGAGTCCGATGCGGGCATATCGCTCTTTGCCACCGACCTGACCGGGAGCATACAACAGCCATTGACCGACGGCAGCTATCCCGCCGCAGGAGCGCGCTGGTCGCCCGACGGTCAAAAGGTCGCATTTATGGCGATCACGCCCGACACCGAATCCATAGACATCTACCTGGTAGACGCGGCCGGCGGCGAGCCTGTCAACCTCACCCAGTCCCCTTCAAACGAGCGCTTTCCCCGCTGGTCGCCCGACGGGTCAAAGATCGCGTTCCTGTCGGACCGGGACGGCAATTCCGAAATCTACGTGATGCCTGTGCCCGGAAAAGGGGCAAACGCTGGCGGCAGCGCCCCAATCAACCTGACCAACAACCCGGCCAACGATTCGCTCCAGGGCGACTTCGCCTGGTCACCCGACGGCACCCAGATTCTATTTCACAGCGACCGCGATGGCAACGTAGAAATTTACGTGATGAACGCCGACGGCAGCAACCAGGTGAATCTCACGAATTCGCCGGCCACCGATTTCAGCGCAATTTGGATAAAATAGGAGAGTTATGCCAATGGCCGACCGCCTGCAGCGGGGTGGACAGGCTACCGCCTGCGCTTGCCGAGGATTTGTCTGCCAGGCCCCCGTCACCGAGCCGGCGTCGCTGGCAACGCAACTCTCAGAAAGCCGCCAAATCTCCGCAGAGGGGCAGGTCCCCACAGAGGCGAATCACCCAAAGGGTAAAGGATGATGCGCATCAAATTCTGGGGAACGCGGGGTTCCATTCCCACACCCGGCCCACAGACGGTGCGATACGGCGGCAACACCTCGTGCGTGGAACTCCGCACCGGCAACGGCACCCTCTTCATTCTGGATTGCGGCACCGGCTTGCGTGAACTGGGGCTGGCGTTGATGAAGGAACCACAGCCTATCGTCGGCAACATCCTCCTCACCCACACCCACTGGGATCACACGCAAGGCTTTGCCTTTTTCGAGCCAGCCTTTCACAAGGGTAATCAATTCACCATCTTTGCCGTCTCGGGCGTTGATCGCAGCCTGTCGGACGTCATGGCCGGCCAGATAGATTATCTCTATTTCCCCCTCACCCTGGACGAACTGGAAGCCTCGATCCTTTTCAAGGAGATAGGTGAAGAGACTTTCAACGTCGGCGACGTTAAGATAAAGAGCCAGTTTCTCAACCACACGGTCCTCACGCTGGGGTATCGCATCACGTCGGGGGGGACGACCATCGTTTACGCATCCGACCACGAGCCCTTCTCTCCCAACC
>JAJRXB010000134.1 GCA_024276515.1 Chloroflexota bacterium | reverse complement strand
TCGCCGAGTGTGCAACTTCGATTGTAGGCGTTTACCCCCTCCCCTTCGTAGGGGGAGGGTTGGGGTGGGGGTGACGGGGACGCCGGAGAAATACCCTGCATCCGGGACGAAATCTCTCTCCAGGCGAGATTCCACCCTCCCCCGGCCCCTCCCTGCCAGGGAGGGGTGAACGCTTACGCCCACAGAACGTTTCGCCGAGTGTGCAACTTCGATTGTACGAATTGGCCCGAGTGTGTCAAGCCATTCATTCCTACCGCTGGAAAGCGAGCGAGGGCATCCTGCCCATCTTGGCGGTGGGTCAGGGAGCCCGTCGAAGGATGCTCGCTTTGGCTCGAAACCTGGAAAATGAGAAAGCCCTGATTTACCGAAGAACAAAGGATTGACATCACCCAATTTCTACGATATACTGAAGCCAAAACTTAACAGCCATTGCCTTCGCAGATCCAGTCTCGAATTGGCCACGACACCTCCACTTCCGAACTTGCCAGGTTCGCATCCATCCCTAACCCGTCATCCGTACTCCGGCATCATTCAGAAGGCCTCCCGCTTCCAACTGGATACCGTCACTCAGCTATCTCACGCTCACAGCGCGTTTGCCGATTGTCTTGCTACGAATTAAGGGGGGAACAATGTCTGGTCGCACGTCTCGACGTCGTCGTCCGGCTTTCTACCCGTCTGTGCGCCAACGGCCGTTGGCGCGGCTGGTAACAAGCATCGAACGCCGGGTCAAGGGGATGGTTTTTGGCTGTCGGATGTGCGGCAACTGCCTTTTATTTGAGACTGCTTTCATTTGTCCTATGACCTGCCCCAGGGGCCTGCGCAACGGCCCTTGCCGGGGCTCCTCTCCCAATCGCTGTTTTGTTGACCCCGCGTGCGATTGTGCCTGGCTCCACATCTATCAACAAGCCGAACAACGAGGCAGCCTGGAAAGGCTCCTGGAAATCAATGCCCCCCTCGATAACCGCCGGGTAGGGTGCGAAACCCTCCTGAGCGCCTACGAACTTTGGCGCAGACGAAACCAGGGCCCGCATTTGCGCGACCTGGTGACGAACCGGGCACGCTTCAATTCGGATTGGGAAGCATTTCGCTATGAGCTACGGCAGCCGGCCTGGTGGCGGGGCGACAGCCAGTACCACCCGCCGGCGTACACCGAACCGGTGTCGAGGCTCGAAACGGTGCTGCGCAGCGGCCGGTTCGCCGTCTCGGCCGAGGTCGCCCCTCCGATGGAACCCACAGGCGACCGCATCGCCCAGGTTGCCAGGTGTCTCAAAGGTTGCGTGGACACGGCCAACTTCACCGACAACCCTCTGGGCGTGCCCCGCATGAGCGGTCTGGCCTGCGCACTCCACAGCCTTCAAAACAGCATGGAGCCGGTCTTGCAACTTCAAACCCGGCATCGAAATCGCTACGACTTCGAGTCGGAGGCGATGGGAGCAGCCGTCGTGGGCGTGCGAAACATTCTGTGTCTGTCCGACGACATTGGGCGGCTGGGGCCGGGGCCCTCCCCCCTGCCCGAAATCAACGACCTCGACGCGGTGCAGGCACTATGGATGTTGCGGCGTCTGCGCGACGAGGGAGTGAACGTGGACGGCGAACCCGTCGAGCACCGGCCCCAATATTTCCTGGGCGCGGCGGCCTCCCCTTACGCCGCGCTGCCCCGCTACGAAGCCATCGTCACCGAGAAGAAGATCAACGCCGGGGCCCAATTCCTCCAAACCCTGCCCGTCTTCGACCTGAGCCGCTTTGCCGAGTGGCTGGAAGCCCTCGACAAACGGGGCCTGCTGGGGAAAGCTTACCTTATGCCCACCGTCGCGCCCCTCAAGAGTCCCCGACACGCGCGCTTCATGGCCAACGAAGTCCCCGGCGTCTACATCCCGCCGGCTATCATGGCCCGCATGGAAGAGGCTGCCGATCCCCAGGAAGAAGGTCTCCAGATCACCCTCAACCTCATCGCCGGGCTGAAGGAGATAGGTGGGATTCACGGATTGCACATTCTGGCCCCTGGTCAAGAGGAAGTAGTGCCACGCCTGGTGAGAGAGACGAGCCTCAGAGATTTCGTCCCAGGCGCCAGGGCCTTGTCGGGCGACGGCAAAGACAAACCTCACGTCGGTCGAACGGTCAACTTCAACTCGCCGCCGCTCATGGACCTGCCTGCTTTTGACCCTGATAACTTTTCAGGGACAGAGCACAACAGAAACCTGGATATTTGAGGAGGGATACTGTGCTGGTTAAAGACCGGATGACCCCCCAACCCCTGGTGGTCGTGACGCCCGATACCCCCGTCACCGAGGCACAACGACTGATGCAAGACCACGACATCCGACACCTGCCGGTCGTCACCCATCACGACAACCTGGTGGGTCTGCTGACCCGTGAGACGATGCTCCAGGCCATCCCCTGGTCGGCGGCCTCTCTGAGCGCCCTGGAGACACAATACATCCTGTCGAAGGTCACAGTCGGCAAGGTGATGATCCGCGACGTGATGACCACCACCGAAGACGTGGCCGTGGAAGAGGCCGCCCGCATTATGGTTGACCACAAAATCGGTTGCCTGCCGGTGCTGCGCGAAGGGGCACTGGTGGGCATCATCACCGACATCGACCTCCTTTCCACCACAATGGAGATGCTGGGCGCCCGGCGACCCGGGCTGCGTCTCTCGGTGATGGTTCCGTACCGGGTGGGCGAAATAGCCCGGCTCTCTGCCGCCATCGCCAGCATCGGCGGCAACATGACGGCCTTTGGCACCTGGGAGAGCGAGGCGGCTTCGGCCTCTGGGGTTCCGGAGCGAATGGGGATCGTCTTGAGGGTAGACGGAGTTTCCAGAGAGCAACTGGTCGCCACGGTGGAGAAGCTGGCAGAGATAGAAATTCTGGACGTGCGCGAAATGTGACGCCATACCTTTCTTGCTCCCGTCGGGTCTGTGACCCGACGGGAGCAAGAATTACCCAAAAACTTATGGGGGCTCATGTCTAGAATCTGTGCATGTCATTGCGAGCGAAGCGACACTTGCACCGCACGCAAGTGCAGGTGAGCAATCCCCGCTCACCAACGACTGAGACCGCTTCGCCTCCGGCTCGCGGTGACACGTCGGCACACTTTTCATACATGAGCCACTTATGGGACAAGCTATGATGCGAAAAATCGAGACCCGAGATCCAAAATCCGACATCGGCACGGTTATGGTCGTCGGTGGGGGAGTGGGTGGCATGCGGGCCGCCATCGACCTGGCCGAGGCCGGCCTGCGCGTCGTCCTGGTCGAGTCGACGCCGGCCCTGGGCGGGCGGGTCGCCCAGTTGGGCTTTATGTTCCCCACTCACGACTGTGTCCTCTGCCGGGGCACGTCGGACCACGGCTACGGTTGCACGCGCCCGTCCATCTCGCCTGCGTTCATGGATTACAACCTGCACCCCAACGTCGAGATTCTGACCAACACCCAAATCGTCACCGCCGAGGGGCAGGCCGGTGATTTCACGATTCACCTGCACCAGCACCCCCGCTACGTGAAGGTAGATCGTTGCATCAACTGCGGACTGTGCGCCGTGGCCTGCCCGGTCGACCTGCCCAGCGGCTTTCAGGCGGGACTGTCGCCGCGCAAAGCCATCTACAAATCGGCCCCGCGCGCCATCCCCGATGCCTACGTGGTAGACAAGGGCCCCTACTGCGACGATTGCGGCCTCTGCGTGGACATCTGTCCCACCCAGGCGGTAGACCTGGACGAAAAGCCCGTTGACAGAACGGTCCGGGTGGGAGCAGTCATCCTGGCCATCGGGTACAGTCTGACCGCGGTCAGTGAATACGAAGAATACGGCTGGGGACGCTATGCCAACGTCGTCCACAGCATGCAATACGAGCGCCTGGCCAGCCGGTCGGGCCCCACCGAAGGGATCGTCGTCCGCCCCTCCGACAGCCAGATGCCCCGACGCATCGCCTGGCTGCAATGCGTCGGCTCGCGCGATCAAAAGTACCCCTACTGCTCATCCATCTGCTGCATGTATGCCACCAAAGAGGCCATGCTCGCCAAGCAGCGCCTCCCCGACGTGGAATGTCGCATCTTTATGATGGACGAGCGCGCTTTTAACAAGGAGTTCAACGCCTACTACGAACGGTCGAAAGAGACGTTTGGCGTGGAATACGTGCGTTGCCGCGTTTCCTCTGTCAAAGAAGATCCCAAGACAAAAGACCTCATCCTGCGCTACGTGCGGCCCGATACCCCCCAGGGCACCGGTGGCCAGATCGTTGACGAGCGATTCAACATGGTCGTGCTGTCGGTGGGCACGCAACCGCCGGCCCTGGCCAAAGCCACCGCCGAAGCCCTGGGCATCGAGCTCAACCCCTACGGCTTTTGCGAGACAGACAAGTTCACGCCGCTGCAAACCAGCCAGCCGGGAGTCTACGTCTGCGGAACCTTCCAGTCGCCCAAGGAGATCGCCGAGACGATCATCGACGCAGCGGGCGCCGCCGGCGACGTGATGCGGTTGATGCGGGCCGATCTGGGCAAGGGAGAGTCGAGCCGCGAATATCCCTTCATTTCGCACAACGATTTTGGCGAGGAGCGCGACGTGTCGGGGCAGCCCCCCCGGGTGGGCGTCTTCGTCTGCGATTGTCACCCCAGCATTGACAGCGTGGTAGATACGTCCGCGCTCGTCGACTACGCGGCCACCCTGTCCGACGTGGTCCACGCCGTCCGAATCGGCTACGGTTGTTTCGACGAAGGGCTGGCTCAGATTCAAGAGGCCATCGAGCAGCATCAATTGAACCGGGTGGTGGTCGTCGGGTGCAGCCACCGGACTCACGAATCGCTCTTTCAACGGGCAGTCCGCCAGGCCGGCCTGAATCCCTACCTGCTGGAGATGGTCAACGTCCGCGAACACTGTGCCTGGGTCCACAGCGCCCATCCCCAGGCGGCGACCCAGAAAGCGATAGATTTGCTGCGCATCGGGATCGCGCGGGTTCGCGTGGTGACTCCCCTGCACAAACAGTCGCTCAACCCGGCCCGCCGGGCGCTGGTCATCGGCGGAGGTGTGGCGGGGATGACGGCGGCCCTGTCCATCGCCGACAGCGGCTTCGACGTGACCCTGGTGGAACGGTCCAACGAGTTAGGGGGCAATCTGCGCCACGTTTACTACGTGGCCGAAGGACAAAACCCCCAGCGACTACTGCGCGACCTGGTGAATCGGGTGCGCGGCCACGAGCGCATCACCGTCTTCACCCGCAGCCAGGTGGTTGAGCACACCGGGTCGGTGGGCAGATTCCGGTCGGTGATTCGCACCTACGGCGGTGGCCCGGTCTGGAGACCGGCCACGGCGGGGGGCCCACTTGCTCAGGCCGGTCTCCAGACCGCGCCGGGTGGGGGCCGTGGCTCGGTCGAGAGACCGGCCACAGCAGCAGGGAGACCGGCCACGGCGGGGGGCCCACTTGCTCAGGCCGGTCTCCAGACCGCGCCGGGCGGGGGCCGTGGCTCGGTCGAGAGACCGGCCACAGCAGCAGGGAGACCGGCCACAGCGGAGGGAAGACCGGCCACAGCGGGGAGCCCCCTTGCTCAGGCCGGTCTCCAGACCGCGCCGGGCGGGGGCCGTGGCTCGGTCGAGAGACCGGCCACAGCGGAGGGGAGACCGGGCAC
>JAJRXB010000133.1 GCA_024276515.1 Chloroflexota bacterium | reverse complement strand
CGCTCGGGCCGGTCTCCGACCGCGCCCGCCCTTGGCTCGGTCAGAGACCGGCCACAGCACGTGAGTCAGGCCCCGGCCACAGCGTGGTGAGACCCGGCCACAGCGTGGTGAGGTCGGAGTCTCCATCGCTCGGGCCGGTCTCCAAACGTTGCTCGGGCCGGTCTCCGACCGCGCCCGCCCTTGGCTCGGTCAGAGACCGGCCACAGCGTGGTCAGAGACCGACCACAGCGTGGTGAGACCCGGCCACAGCGTCGCCGGAGAGCGTTACCGCAAATCTCGCGCGGCCGGCAACCCGCCGGCCGGCGTCGCGGTCAGGACCCCGCGCAGGATGGCCTGAGCTGTCACCTCGGCCGCGTAGGCGCCCACCAGATTCACGTCGGCGCGCCGGCGACCGGTGGACAGGGCAAAGATGGTGTCGCCGTCGAACATGGTGTGCGCCGGGCGGATGGCGCGGGCCAGGCCATCCTGGGCCATCTGGGCCACCTTGTTGGCCTCCTCTTTGCTCAGCGCCGCGTTGGTGGCGACGACGCCGATGACCGTGTTCTTCCGCCCGGCAAAGCGCAGGATTTGTCGCCCCACAAATCCCCTGAGCGATTGCAGGGTATCCGCAAATCCCTCACCGCGCAGCTTGCGCGCCCCGGCGACAATTTGTCCGTTGGCCGGGTCCACCACGTCGCCGAAGCAGTTGACGGCGAAGAGAGCGCCAACGACCACCCCACCCCCCAGATCGGCGCTGGCGGTGCCCACCCCACCCTTGACCGCCCGGCCTGGCCCGTAGACGCTCCCCACCCGGGCGCCGGTCCCGGCCCCCTGGCAGCCCTCGGCGACGGGGCCGTCGGTGGCGGACTGGCAGGCGGCGTAGCCCATGGCCGAGGTCGGGCGCACGTCGGCCCGGCCTATGTCCAGGTCGAAGAGGACGGCCGCCGGCACGATAGGCACTCTGGCCACCCGGGCGTCGAAGCCATACCCATGCTCCTCCAGCCAACGGACCACCCCGTCCGCCGCCGACAGGCCAAAGGCACTGCCGCCGGTCAGCAACACGGCGTGGATTTGCTGAACCAGGTGCATCGGGCGCAACAGGTCCGTTTCGCGAGTGCCGGGCGCGCCGCCCCGCTGGTCCACCCCGCCAACGGCCCCCCGCTCGCACAGGATAACGGTACAGCCGGTCAACGCTTCCGCATCTTGAGCGTGTCCCACCCTGATGCCGGGGACATCGGTGATGGCATTGTGTCGCTCTTTTGTCATACCGTACCCCTCACGATTTCCATTATCGGGTCGAAAAGCGCGCCATTGGTGCTGAGGGCGTTGCTGCCGTAAATGGTGACCTCCCCATCCCAATCGGTGAAGGTGCCGCCCGCCTCCTGCAGGATGGGCAGCAGAGCGGCGCAGTCCCAGGGGTTCATAATTGGGTCGAGCATCACCTCGGCGCGACCGGTGGCCACCAGGCAGTGCCCGTAGCAATCGCCCCAACCGCGCTGGGTGTGAGTCGCTGCCTGCAGACGCTCCCAGGCCTCGGCCCGACCGTAGGCGGCGAAGTCCCGGCCATCGGTGTAGGCGACGAGCGCCAGATCGAGGCGAGACACGTCCGAGACGTGGGCAGGCCGGCCATTCCACCGACAGCCTTCGCCCCGGGCGGCAGCGATCATCTCTTTCAGGCCGGGGAAGTGGGCCACGCCAACGACCACCTCGCCGGCGATCTCCAACCCAATCAACACGCCATACAAGGGCACGCCCCGGATGAAGGAGCGCGTGCCATCAATGGGGTCGAGAATCCAGCGATAAGTGGAGTCTTTGTCCGTCTCGCCAAATTCCTCGCCAAAGATGGCATGGCCAGGGAAACGATTCTCGATGAGCCGCCGCAGCAGTTCCTCCGCGCCCCGGTCGGCGGCTGTCACCGGCGAGTCGTCCGCCTTCTGCTCCACAGCCACGCCGGTCTGAAAGTGGGCCAGCGTCAGTTGACCTGCCTGCCATGCGGCGTTCACAGCGAAGTCGAGGAAGGTGCGGGTGGGGACGGATTGGGTCATGCTATCTCTTTCCTCATTTCAAGTGAAATGAAACACAGCCTGCGACGGCAAGTTGCAAGCCCAAAAGGGGATTCTTCGCTCCCTTCGGTCGCTCAGAATGACGTCTCACTTGTCGGCTTCTCGTACTCGGCCTCAACGGTGATGGTGATCCCGCCGCGCACGTTGAACGCCCCAGTCACGTGGCAATATAACGGATCCAGGGCTTTCACCAAATCGTCGAGGATCTGGTTCGTTACGTGCTCCTGGAAGACCCCCTCCTCACGATACGACCACAGATATAGTTTAAGGGACTTGGACTCGAGGATGCGTTTATCCGGGATGTAACGGATGGTGATCGTGCCAAAGTCGGGCTGGCCGGTGACAGGGCAAATAGAGGTGAACTCGGGACAGACAAGGGTCACCGTGTAGCGACGGCCCGGATGTTGATTGGGAAATGTCTCCAGCTTGCGCACCGGCTGGCGGATATCACGTCCCAGGAGAGTCAGGTCCTGGGCAACGTCGTTTTCTGTCATCGCTTGATTCTTCCTTTGCAAACAAGCTACTTTGCAGGCGTTCACCCCTCCCTGACAGGGAGGGGCCGGGGGAGGGTGGCATCTCGCCCGGAGAGAGAGATTCCGTCCCGGATGCAGGGGGTTTCTCCGGCGTCCCCTCCACCCCCACCCCAACTCTCCCCCTCGCAGGGGGATGGGGGTGAACGCGTACACTACTTTTTCAGAGCAACTGACTGTGCACTGAGCCTGACCAACGAGCCGAGAGCATTCTACCATACGTTTGAACGGATGGCAATGGTTCTTCAAAAAAACCCGTCAAGACCCGCAAAAAACAGGGATCGAAGGGGTGAACGACGGGTCATTTCCATAACTATCTTAAAATCAATCGGCGGAGGCTCGATTTTAAGGTATACCCCCTTGTCAAGAGCGCGGAGATTTGGTAGAATCAAACGCGACCATTCATCGGGCGAAAGGGATGCCGACTCGCGGCCCAAGCCCCTCGGTGACGTTTCGGAGCGTGGCGATAGGACTCGGCGAGTCGCCCTCAGGCGCGTCGTCGTCCGCGGTTCCTCTACCGCACCATCCTCCAAATCCACGACACGCGCTCCCTGCCTTCCGCCTATCACTTCGCAGGTCGAACAACAGCTCCATTGGATCGAGCTTAACCGAAAAGCCCTCGTTCTCTAGATACAGAGCACAATCTTTTGTTATTGGCTCTGGTGGAGGACTTCTTTGTCTGTTTGGGGCCTGAACACCCTCCCCCGGCCCCATTGGAAGGTATTACAATCTCAACCTGTCGGGGCAACGACCTTCCCCGAGGGCCTGCCTCCCGGGGCGGCTTACAGGTGACATATGGGTGAACCAACGGAGACCTCTTTGCATGATGAAACCGGAGAAAGTTTGGCAGGCAACCCTGGGCGAACTGCAACTCCAAATGACAAAAGCCACGTTTGACACCTGGGTAAAGCAAACCCGTGTATTGGCCTACGAGGATGGAACGTTTATCATTGGGGTACAAAATGGTTATGCCAAGGACTGGCTGGAGAATCGCCTGCTGGGGACCGTCAAGCGAACCCTGGCCGGAATTGTAAACCGCTCGGTAGAGGTGCGATTCGTCGTCCACAACCCGGCCCCTTTGGACAAGGAACCGGTCTCGCTTCTCCAGCCCAGGGGAGCCTCTGGTAAGTACAATTCGCCTCCCCCGGCAAAGGCCAGCAATGGCCGGTCGAATTTTGCCCTCAACCCCCAGTACACGTTCGATCAATTTATCGTGGGCAGCTCAAATCGGCTGGCACACGCCGCTTCACTGGCAGTCGCCGAAAGCCCGGCCGAGGCATATAATCCCCTCTTCCTCTACGGAGGGGTGGGACTGGGTAAAACCCACCTGCTCCAGGCCATCGCTCACTACGCAGTTGAACGAGGATACCACGTGCTTTACGTCTCGTCTGAGTCGTTCACCAATGACCTCATCAACGCCATTCGGAGCAAAGCGACAGAACCTTTCCGCGAACGCTACCGCAACGCCGATTTCTTGCTGGTGGACGATATTCAATTCATCGCCGGCAAAGAGAGCACCCAGGAGGAATTCTTCCACACCTTCAATGCCCTACACTCCGCCGGCCGCCAAATCGTCATGTCCAGCGACCGCCCCCCGCAGTCCATCCCCACCCTGGAAGAGCGACTGGCCTCCCGCTTTGAGTGGGGGCTCATCGCAGACATCCAGCCGCCAGACCTGGAGACGCGCATTGCCATCCTCCGTTTTAAGGCCGAATATCGGCATGCTCGTGTTCCCAACGACGTGATGGACTTCATCGCCCGGCAAATGCAAAACAACATCCGGGAACTGGAAGGGGGGCTCAACCGGGTGCTGGCCCACGCCTCGTTGATGCGCGTGCCCGTCACCCTGGACCTGGCGCGCCAGGCTTTGCACAACCTGATTGACCGGCAAGAAAAGCTCACGCTGTCCGATATCATCAGCGCAGTAGCCCTCCATTATGGCGTGAGCGAAGCGGATTTAATCGGCAGGAGCCGGCGCAAAGAAATTGCCAGCGCCCGGCAAATGGTGATGTACTTGGCACGCGAGGAGACGAATGCCTCACTGCCCCAAATCGGCCAGGCATTGGGCGGACGAGATCACACGACCGTGCTCTACGGCAGCGAAAAGGTGGCCGATCTGATCGAAAAGGACGACGCCTTGCGCCGTGACGTAATTGCCATCCGTGAACGTCTCTACCGCGAACCAGCCTGACCACACGCTGGTGCAAACCAGAAGAATCTTAAGGGGCGCCTCCCGGTCGTCCCTGATTTTTTACCCGAGATCGGCGCGGTCCCGGGCGCTTGCAGATGTGCCCCCCTCCTCGCTCTGTGGATAACTCTGGCATAACTGTGGATAAACAGGGTTTTATGGGGATAACTTGCAGGGAAGGCCCTCCCCCGACGCTGTCTGTGCGCACAGGCAACACCCAGATATAGGGGGCCTCTGACCACCACCCCAACATCTTGACCTCAGCCATAGCCTGCTTCGAGCTGGTGTCCCATCCCCAAAAATAGATTCCACTGCTATTCCCACGCCTATCCAAAACCACAAAACGGAGACAATACAACTCCTGGGAGCCAACGGGGTTTACCCCCCCACGTCTAGTGGTGTATTGCCGATCCCTGGGCACAACCCACATATCCACAGGCCCTATTACTACAGCTAAAGAATCTATTGGGACCCTTCATCCATGGGAAACTATAATAGACACTCGTACTGGAATATGGTGCTCGGTAGGGACAACCCTCGCGGTTGCCCGCAGAAAACACAATAGTTACTACTCAGGCTTGCCCTCGCCTTCTCCCAATTTTGGGAGAGGGAGGGGGTGCAGGCGGGGGGTGGGTGAGGGTGTTGCCTCCCCTTTTAATCGTCGTCGTTTCTGTGACCGTGATTATGGTGGTGCCTGGGGTCTCCATCGGAGGTGTCTCTGGGAGGGCTGCGGGTTGGGCGGTCAAGGAGGGCCGGCGGCGAGCCGGGTGATGGCGTGTCGGCTGGAGCTACCCGGTCTTCTGTGGAGGCGGCAGCCGGTTGAACGGTATCAACGAGGGTGGGAGGGATTTCCGT
>JAJRXB010000132.1 GCA_024276515.1 Chloroflexota bacterium | reverse complement strand
GCGAAGCAATCTCCTACGATGCATTGTGGCGATTGCTTACCCCGTTCGGGGCACAGGTACCCCGTTCGGGGCACAGGTCGTCGCTGCGCTCCTCGCAATGACAGGTTTGGCGGTAATGTGACATTGTCAAACTACTCAGGTGCCAGGCACTTTTGGGAGATAACCTGAGCCAAAATCAGTTTGTACGCGCTGTCAACCTGGCAAAAAGACGCGCAACACTTTAGTTTTCTGAACAAGAAGAGATGATCAACGGATGAAGTAGCGGATGAGCGGATCACGCCCTTGCGCGAGGAGAGACATCCGCTCATTCGTTACCTATCCGCTGATGATCGTCTGCCACCAACCCTTTCTCTCAAGAAACTAAAGTGATACAAAGACGCTTTTATAAGGGTGCATTCAAAATGGGTTGAAGGTAGGGGCGAACCCGCGTGTTCGCCCGGTAACGGGCAGACACGTCGGCTTGCCCCTACAACGGGCAGACACGTCGGCTTGCCCCTCACCCGGCAAAACTGAGACTGCCGGAAGAAGGGATGTTAACGAACGTTTGGAGAAGCCGCAGAGGTGGAGTCTGGGCAGCCAGGCCAGGGGAAGGGGCAACAATGACAAACAGGCAGACACAGCGTTGTGCCGGCCAGGAGATAGGTATTTGCTAAAGAGCGTAACCAGATTTTTCATCAAATTTATCTCTATTTTACCAGACAAAAGTTTGAATCCGGTTTGAAAGTATTAGATTTCCGACAAATTCGTCAAAACTTCGGCAGTTTCCGGCGACAATTGCCCCGCGAGGAGACCTTCTTTTCGAGCAACTACCCAGCTACCCTGAGTGGCCACCTTTTCGACATTCGGCGGACAAGGGGTATAATACCTTATCTGTGCTGAGGTGACAGTCACTTTTAGCACGATGATCAGGTCAGAATTTGAAAAATCACCCCGTTTTTTTGCGCCAGTTCAAGTGACTGTCACCTGCTTTTGCTTAAAAGGGAACAACTCTAACGAGGAAGTGAACTTTGCCCGAACCTTTCGACACCCAAACTCTTTCCGGGTTGGTGCTGGCCCACGTCGACGCAGACCCGGCCTCCCTTCGATTCACACCGATCCGCACCGGCAAGCACAATACCTCGTACTGGGTAGGCAGCGACCAGGGTCGCTTTGTGCTGCGCATTGCCCCGCCCGACGACGCCGGCTTCCTTTTCTACGAGCGGCGGATGATGCGCCAGGAGCCGGAGTTGCACGCCCTGGTCCACGCCAAAACGACCATCCCGGTGGCCGAGGTGGTTGGCTACGACTTCAGCCGGACTCGCCTCGACCGCGACTATCTGGTGATGACAGCCCTGCCCGGCACACCTCTCAGCGACGTCTCCGGTCTCACCTACGCGCAATTTCAGCGTGCCTTGCGGCAGGTGGGCAAATACCTGCGCCAGCTCCACGCCCTCACCGCTGCGGAATGTTTGGGAGTTGAGGCTCACGGCTATCTGGGGGCACATCGTCCGATGGAGCCACAACCCACCTGGGCCGCCGCCTTCCGGGTGATGTGGAACAAGCTGCTGGACGACGTGGTCGCCTGCGGCAGCTACACCCCCGACGAAGCCCAGGCAATGCGCGATCTGCTCGATCTGCACCTCGAACACTTTGACCGCCCCGTCATCCCGCGTCTGCTGCACATGGACGTGTGGAGCCAGAACATTCTGGTTGACGAGGCGGGGAACGTCACCGGGCTGGTGGATTTTGACCGGGCGCTGTGGGGCGACGTGGAGATCGAGTTCGCTGTGCTGGACTATTGCGGCATCAGCGAACCGGCCTTTTGGGAAGGATATGGCACAGCCCGCGACGAATCGCCGTCCGCGCGGATTCGCCGTCAGTTTTACCTGCTGTACGAAGTGCAAAAGTATATGCCCATCCGCGTCTGGCGGCGGAACGATCCGGTCGCCGCCGCTCGCTACAAGCAACACAGTTTTTCCCTGGCGGCACAATTGCTGCCGGGGCAGTAACCGGAAGGAGAACCCCATATGTCAGAGACAATTCTGGTCGTTGGCGGGACCGGCATGCTGGGCGAGCCGGTCGCCCGCAGATTGCAGGCCGACGGCTACCGGGTGCGCGTGCTGACCCGCACGCCGGCCAAAGCCCGCGCCAGGTTCGGTCCAGGATTCGACGTGGTGGCCGGCGACGTGGAAGACCTGCCCTCGCTCGCAGCCGCGCTACGAGGCTGTGATGGCGTCCACGTCAACCTGGCCGGCGGGCCAGACCCCGACCTGGAGCACCGGGGCACGGCCAACGTGGCCCAGGCTGCGGCCAGAGCCGGCGTCGGGCGCATCACCTATCTTTCCGGGGCATCGGTCTTCGAGGAGAATTGCTGGTATCCGGGGACCAGGGCCAAATTTCAGGCCGAGGCAGCCATTCGCCAATCGGGCGTCCCCTACTCCATCTTCAACGCCACGTGGTTTATGGAGTCGCTCCCCAAATTGGTGCGCGGAAACCGGGCCTTCGTCTTCGGCAGACAACCCCACCCCATCCACTGGGTCGCCGCCGATGATTATGCCCGTATGGTCTCCAGGGCGTACGCCACCCCTGAGGCGGCCAACAAGCGATTCTTCATCTACGGCCCAGAGGCTTATACCATGCGTGAAGCCCTGACCAGGTATTGCGCCATCGTCCACCCCAACGTCACCGTCACCTCGATGCCCTTGTGGCTGGCCTGGATCATCGCCAGGCTCGGCGGACGGGCCGAACTGAAGGTCGTTCTCCCCTTCTTCCGCTACTGTGAGCAGGTCCGCGAAGGGGGTGACCCGTCGGAGGCCAACACCCTGCTCGGCGCGCCGACGACGACGCTGGAAGAATGGAGCAGGCGATATGTGTGACACGATGGTTGCTCTGGGGAACGCCACCGCCGACGGCTCGGTCATCTTTGCCAAGAACAGCGACCGGGAGCCAAACGAGGCTCACGAACTGGTGCTCGTCCCCCGCACCACCCACCCGGAGGGGAGCAGAGTCCGGTGCACTTACGTCGAAATCCCGCAGGTGCCGGAGACGTTCGCAGTGCTGCTGGCCAAACCATTCTGGATCTGGGGGACCGAAATGGGGGCCAACGAACATGGTGTGGTCATCGGCAACGAGGCCGTGTTCACCAAAGTGCCTTACGAAAAGAGGCCGGGGCTCATCGGCATGGACTTCATCCGGCTGGCGCTGGAGCGGGCCGTCACCGCCCGCGCTGCCCTGGACGTGATCATCAATCTGCTGGAGACGCATGGGCAGGGAGGCAACTGTGGCTTTACCCACAAGCTTTACTATCACAACAGCTTTCTCATCGCCGACCCAAAGGAGGCCTGGGTGCTGGAGACGGCCGGGCGCCAGTGGGCCGCCCAACGGGTAAAGGACGTGCACAACATCTCCAACGCCATCACCATCGGGCGTGAGTGGGACCTGGCTTCCGAGGGACTGGTGGATTACGCCATCCAGCGGGGCTGGTGTAAAAGTCGTGACGATTTCCACTTTGGCCGCTGCTACTCCGACTTTCTCTACACGCATTTCAGCGCAGCCGGCGCCCGCCGGTGTCGCGCTACCGAACTGCTGACCGCCGGCAAAGGTCAAATCACCGTCGAAAGGATGATGACCATCCTGCGCGATCACGGCCCCGACGCCGGGCCCGATTGGACGCCTGGCCGAGGGTTGACAGGGGCCGATATTTGCATGCACGCCGGCTTTGGGCCGGTTCGCGTCAGCCAGTCGGTGGGCTCGATGGTCTCGCGCCTCACGCCGGAGTCCCAAACGCACTGGCTGACCGGCACCTCGGCCCCTTGCACCGGGATTTTCAAGCCGGTCTGGTTCGACGCCGGCCTGCCCGATCTCGGCCCTTCTCCCGCCGGCCACTACGACCAGGCCACGCTGTGGTGGCGCCACGAATCACTGCACCGGGCTGTGCTGCGCGACTATGCCACCCGGCTGCCCCTGTATCGGGAGGAGCGAGACGACTTGGAAGCCAGATTCATCCGCACCGCCACCGAACTCCAAAACAGTTCCCCCGCCGAACGAACGGCCTTCTCCGCCCACTGCTTCGCCGAGGCCGACGAGGCGACCGCCCGCTGGACGGCACAAGTCCGGGCTGCTTCCATAAAACAACGCCCGCCGTTGCTCTACGCCATTGCATGGCGTGGGTTCAATCGGCGGGCGAATTTGACGGCCGTGTGAGGGCTTGGACTTTGGCCAATTTAGGTTGAGTAACAAACCACTCTCAGCAGGGAAAGCAAGGTGGTTTGTGGAATTAAGAGCATGTCGGCCTTTTGGGACGACGTGCTGCAATTCATACTCTGCCACAAGTGACTGCGAACAGCAGCGAGGGCGTGACTGAAGGCAGCTTCCTGTTTCGGGTACCAACTTGTCTGCTGAATTGGCAAGCCTTTAGGATGTAACACGTTTGCCATCAGAACCACTAAACTGAAAATACCGAACAAGCAAGGCGTTGTTCGCTCAATGGCTTTTTCTATCGCTTTTTCCACACCCCCATACCAGGGTATCTTCACCGTCTGCCACTCGG
>JAJRXB010000131.1 GCA_024276515.1 Chloroflexota bacterium | reverse complement strand
GGAGTACGACAAGCTGGAAGGGTATCACCTGCGTGGATCGTATCCCATCAACGTGCTGCTGGCTTCCAAGTTGAACAAGCTGGTGCAATCGCAAGAGCCGGTCAGCCTGACCAACCGCACGCACACGGCCGGCGTCCATCAAAAGGCCGTCCTCAACGACGCGGCCACCTACGAGGCGCACCCCCTGGATCAGTTTGGCGTGGCCGAGTCGGAGATTCTGCTGGGGCCGCTGAGCGGCTGGAACGTGATTTACTACTTCCTCAAAGAGATCAAATACTTTCAGGTGGACGAGGCGACGGCCAAAGAGATTGCCAAAGTCTTCAAATCACGGGTTTACGAGGTCGGCCCCGACGAGTCGCCGGGTCAAGTTCTGGTGGACATCGCGGAGAAGGAATTCAAGCTGAAGCGACTGGACATACCTGAACCGTTCCGGGATGCGGTGGTGCAACGCCTGGATGCACGACCGGAGTTTGCGTAGAGGCGAGGCATTCCCAGAGAGTGATCCGTTAGAATGGCCGCCGGCATACCGCGCCCGGTCAAGGGTCACGGACCCCTGACGAGCGGAAAGTCCCCATACGCAGCCCCGGAATCCCCATTCCGGGGCCACCGGAGAAAAGAAATCCCCGTCGGAGGCTGGAGGCTGGAGATTGGAGATTGGGGTGATGGGACACACGTTCGCCGAAAAGGTGTTGGCCCGCAACACCGGGTTGTCGTCGGTGCGGGCGGGCCAGGTGACAGACGTTTTCCCCGACCTGGTGCTGAGTCACGACAACACCGCCGCCATCGCCCGCATCTTCCGCGAAATCGGGGTGGCGCGGGTGAAGCACCCGGAACGGCTGGCGGTGGTCCTCGATCACGCCGTCCCCGCACCGACGACCCGGCACGCCCAAAATCACGCCGAAATCCGCCGCTTTGTGGCCGAGCAGGGCATCCGCCACTTCTTCGAGGTGGGGCGGGGCGTCTGCCACCAGGTCCTCTGCGAGGAGGGGCTGGTGCGCCCCGGCGACGTGGTGCTGGGCGCCGACAGTCACAGCACCCATTACGGGGCGCTGGGGGCCTTTGGCGCGGGGATCGGGCGCAGCGAGGTGGCGGCGATCTGGGCCACCGGGCGCATCTGGCTGCGCGTGCCGGAGAGCATCAAGGTCACCGTTGTGGGTGAGTTGGGCGAGTGGGCTTCGGCCAAAGACCTGGCCCTGCACATCATCGGGGCACTGGGGGCCGACGGTGGAACTTATGCCTCGGTGGAGTTCCACGGCCCGGGCATCGCTGCCCTCTCCATGGCGAGTCGTTTCGTGCTGACCAACATGATGGCCGAAATGGGCGTCAAGAATGCCTGGATCAAGCCTCAAATGGGCAAATCGGCGAATGGGCAAATCTCCAATCTCCAATCTCTAATCTCTGATCTCACACCCGACCCGGACGCGCGCTACGCCGCCGAGTACACCTTCGACGCTTCGACCGTCGAGCCGCAGGTTGCCCGTCCGCACGCGGTGGACAACGTGGTCCCCCTGTCGCAGGTGGCGGGGACGCGGGTGCACCAGGCGTTTCTGGGCACCTGCACCAACGGTCGGCTGGAGGACATCGCCGAGGCGGCCCGGGTGCTGGCCGGGCGACGGGTGGCGCCGGGGACCCGACTGCTGATCATCCCCGCCTCGTCGCAAGTGCTTCGAGATGCGATGCGCCTGGGCTACCTGGAGACGTTGCTGGCGGCGGGCGCGGTCATCGGCACGCCGGGCTGTGGACCGTGTATGGGGAATCACATGGGCGTGCCCGCCCCTGGCGAGGTGACCATCAGCACCGCCAATCGCAACTTCCGGGGGCGGATGGGAACCCGCGACGCCGAGGTTTACCTGGCCAGCCCGGCAGTGGTCGCCGCCAGCGCGGTGGCAGGGGAGATTGTTCACCCGGCGAGCTTGTAGGGGGATGTGTGTTGCGTGTTGCGTGTTCCGTGTTGCGTACTGCGTATCTCCGCACGGAACACGCAATACGTAATACGCAGTACGCAGTGCGACCAGCATGACCGGAGGAGATAAGACGATGACCATCACCGGCAAAGCCTGGAAATACGGCGAGGATGTGAACACCGATCTCATCTTCCCCGGCAAATACACCTACACTCTGACCGAGCCGGAGGAGATCGCCGCCCACGCGCTGGAGGACCTGGACCCCACCTTTGCCGCCGGGGTGGAACCGGGGGACGTGATCGTGGCCGGGCGCAACTGGGGCTGCGGCAGTTCGCGGGAGCAGGCTGCCACCTGCCTGAAGTGGGCCGGCGTGGGCGCGGTGGTAGCCGTCTCCTTTGCCCGGATTTTCTATCGCAACGCCATCAACCACGGATTGCCGGCCATCGCCTGCCCGGAGGCGGTCGCCGCCATCGAGGCGGGTCAGCCGGTGACGGTTGACCTGGCCGCCGGGGAGATTCGCTGCCCGGCGGGGGTCTTCGCCTTCGAGCCTTTCCCGCCGTCGGTGGGGCAAATCCTGGCCGACGGGGGGCTGATTCCGCATTTGCGGAAGTCGCTGGCGGGGAGGTTGAATCGCTGAGGGCGCTGAAAGGACGCTGAAAATGCTGAGAGATTGTGCCCCTCAATATTCTCAATTCTCACCGGTTTGGGATTTGTATCGCCGGGCATTCTGAGAGATAATGCGTTACAGCGTCTCAGCAAAATTCAGCGCTTTCAGCAATCCAGAAGGAGATGCCGATGGCCCAACAATTCGTCCGTGAAGGGTATCCACTGTCCGAAGTAACGGCCAGGATCATCAAAGCAGCCAAAACAGTACACCAGGAACTCGGCCCAGGTTTTATGGAGGTCATCTATCAACGGGCACTGGCCCTGGAGTTCCCCGTCCACGGGCTGGACTTCTCTCGCGAGGTATGGATTGATGTGCATTACAGAGGGAAGAAAGTCGGGCGTAAGCGGGTGGATTTCATCGTTGAAGAGGTAATGGTCGAAATTAAGGCCAAAGCCACCCTGGAAGCCGTGGACTTCGTGCAAACTCTCTCTTATCTCAAGGCATCCGGCTACACGGTTGCCCTGCTACTCAACTTCGGGGCCAAGCGATTGGAAATCAGGCGAGTAGTGAACGAAAAGGGACGCAGGGAGAATCGCCGAGCGCGCTGAAGGCGCTAATGCTGCTGGGGAGGAGCTTTTCAGCGCCCTCAGCGTGACTCAGCGAAATCAGCGGTTCAGAGGGCAGGATCGCTGAGCGCACTGAATGGTACTGATACCGCTGAGAGATGACACGTTCAACGCCCTCAGCGATTCAAAAAACGAGGCGACACAAATGACCAATCAACTCCGTTTATGCCTCATCCCCGGCGACGGGGTGGGGCGGGAGGTCGTCCCGGTCGTCGGGGAGGTGCTGCGCGCCGCGCTGCCCCGCCTGGCGGTGGTGGAAGTCGAGGCCGGCTGGGAGACCTTCCGGCGAACCGGGAACGCCCTGCCCCCGGAGACGCTGAAGGCCGCCCGCGCCTGTGGGGCAGTGCTCTTTGGGGCGGTGGCTTCCCCCTCTCATCCGGTGGCGGGCTATCGCAGTCCCATCGTCGCTCTGCGCCGCGAATTGGACGTCTTTGCCAACCTGCGCCCGCTGCGCGGCTGGCTGGTGGCGGGAGCGCAGCCGGCGCTGGACCTGCTGGTGGTGCGGGAGAACACCGAGGGACTCTACGCCGGGCGCGAGCGGCGGGAGGGGGACACGGCCATCAGCGAGCGGGTCATCACGCGGGAGGGGTCGGCACGGGTGGCGCGGGTGGCCTACCGGCTGGCGGCGGAGTCGGGCCGGCGGGTGACGGTGGTCCACAAGGCCAACGTGCTGCGGGTGGGCGACGGTCTGTGGCGCGAGGCGTGTCTGGCCGTCGCCGGCGAGTTCCCCCAGGTGGAGACGGACGAGGGGCTGGTGGACTCGGTGGCCTACCACCTGGTCCGGGATCCAGGCCGCTATCAATTGTTGCTCTGCCCCAACCTGTACGGCGACATTTTGTCGGACCTGGCGGCGGCCCTGGGGGGTGGGCTGGGGATGGCCCCCTCCCTCAGCCTGGGCTTCGGCGAACGCTTCGCCATCGCCGAGCCGGTGCACGGAGCCGCGCCGGACGTCGCCGGACGGGGGATCGCCAACCCCCTGGGAGCGATTTTGAGCGGCGCGCTGCTGGCCCGTCACCGGTGGGACCGCCCCGACGTGGCCGACGCCATCGAGGCGGCCGTAGCGCACGTCCTCGCCTCGGGAGTCCGCACCCCGGACGTGCCTGCACCGGTGGCTGCCCCCGGCGAGTCGCCCGTCGGCACCGAGGAGATGGGCCGGGCGGTGCTGGCGGCGCTGGCGCGTCAGAGGCGGTGAGCAACTGCTGATATGAGTGAGCGAATATCACGAACAAAAATTGGCGTCATTCGTTTATTCGCGCCATTCGTGATGAAATCTCAAGGCCGGCGTGCTATTTCTGACGATGTCTGATGCGACTCTCGGTCTCCGCAACGGCCTCGCCTTCCACCACTGCCCGCACGACGGTCACTTCGTCGCAGCCGACGAATTTGAGGCAATGGATGCAGTCCTTCCAGATTTTGCGCGGCAACGTTTCGCGGGGAACGACGTGAAACCCCAGTTTGAGAAAGAAGTCTGTCTTGCGGGTCAGGGCGAAAACCTGGGAGAGTTCCAATCTGGCTGCCTGGGCCAGCAGAGCGGACACCAGTCGCCGCCCGATGCCCCTCCCCTGCGCCTCTGGTGCGACTACCAGAGAACGAATCTCGGCCAGGTCGGCCCACAGGATGACCAACGATCCACAGCCGACGATCTGCCCATCCTCCTCGGCGACGACCCACTCGCGCACCGTCTGGTAAACTTCTTCGGTGGTGCGAGGCAACACCTCCCCGTGCCTGGCAAACCGATCCACCAGCGCGACGATGCCGGGCACGTCGGCAAGCCACGCCTGCCTGATCTCCATAGCCATCCTCCCAGAGTGGAGATTGAGGATTAGAGATTACAGCGCGAAACTCACTCTCTGCTCTCTACCTCTTCAAAAGCGGCCAACAGCCGATCCACCAATTCGTCGAGCTCAGCCAGGGTGATGGTCAGCGGCGGCAGCAGGCGCACAACGTGGGGACCGGCGTTGCAGACCAGGATACCCTGCTGGTAGCCAGCGGCGACGATGGTTGCCGCTTCTACGTCGCACTCGATCCCCCACATCAACCCCGTCCCCCGCGCCTCTCGCGCCAGCGGACTTGCCTCCACCAGCGCCGACAGGCGGGCGGCCAGGTGTTGCCCTTTCTCGCGCACGGCAGCCAGAAAATCGGGGGCCGACACCCGATCGAGCACGGCCTGGGCCACCTGGCACACCAGCGGCCCGGCGGCGAAAGTGCTGCCATGGTCGCCGGGACCGATGGCGTCGGCCACGGGCTGGGTCATCAGTACAGCGCCCATCGGCAGGCCGCCGGCCAACGGCTTGGCCAGGGTCATCAGGTCTGGCGTCACCCCATAAGCCTCGTGCGCCCACAGGTGACCGGTCCGGCCCAGCCCGCACTGCACCTCGTCGAAGATGAGCAGCGCGCCGGCCCGGTCGCAGGCAGCGCGGACGTGCTCCAAAAAGTCGGTCGTGGCCAGATGCACCCCCCCCTCCCCCTGCACCGGCTCCACGATGACGGCGCACACGTCGTCGGTGATGGCTTCCTCGGCAGCGGCCGGGTCGTTGAAAGGGGCAAAGCGCACGCCGGGGACCAGCGGCTCGAAGGGAGCTCGATATTTCTCGGTCCAGGTGGTTGAAAGAGCGCCCATGGTGCGTCCGTGAAAGGAGCCGGTGAAGGCCACGATGCGGGTCTTGGGCTCTCCAAAGGACCAACGGGCGTATTTGCGGGCGAACTTCAGCGCCCCCTCCACCGCCTCGGTCCCCGAATTACAAAAGAAGACCCGGTCGGCGAAGGAGCGTTCCACCAGTGACCGGGCCAAAAGGACGTGGGGTTCGGTGTGGTACAGATTCGACACGTGAATCAGCCCGTCGGCAGCGTCCCGGATGGTGGCGACTATGCCGGGGTCTCTGTGTCCCAGGGCGTTGACGGCGATGCCGGACACCCCGTCCAGGTAGACCCGCCCTTCGCCGTCGAAGACGCGAGCGCCTTCACCGCGTACCAGCACAAATTCCGGTCGCCGGTACGTTTGCAGCACGTATTCCCGTTCAAGAGCAATCACGTCGGCCGTATCCATCGTTTCCTCCTCGTTGATCAGAGTTGTTCCCTTTTAAGCAAAAGCAGGTGACAGTCACTTGAACTGGCGCAAAAACGGGGTGATGTTTCAAATTCTGGCCTGATGATTGTGCCAAAAGTGGCTGTCACCTCAGCGCACAATCTACGCATTGGTAGTAACGACTGAAATCGTTACTACCAGCACTTTTAAAACACGCTCTAACGGCTGGCGGTTACGACCGTTCCGGTTCCTTCTGCCAATCCCTGGAGATCGGTGATGCGCACCACCGCCACGCCGCCGGCGACCGCTTCCAGCGCCGAGCGGACCTTGGGCACCATCCCGCCGGCGATGGTGCCATCGGCGATGAGCGATTCGGCTTGCGCAGGGGTGATGTGGGGGATCAACTGATCGTCGGTCAGCACGCCGGGCACATTCGACACGAACACCAGCGACTCGGCGGTCAGCGCGCAGGCGACGGCCAGCGCCACGTGGTCGGCGTTGACGTTGAAGATGCTTCCGTCGGCCCCCCAGCAGATGGGGGAGAGGACCGGCATGATGCCATCGTCCAGCAAGCGGTGGAACACTTCCGTCCGCACGGCGACGACCCGTCCCACCCAGCCCAGGTCGCCGGCCGGGTGCTCCAGCTTCTCGGCTTTCACTGCGCCCCGGTCTACCCCCGACATGCCGAAGGCATCCACCGCGCCGGCGGTGAGGGCGGCAACCAGGCGTTTGTTCACCCGCCCGGCCAGCACCATTTGCACCACCGCCAGCGACTCTATGTCGGTGACGCGCAGGCCGTCGACGTAATGAGGCTCCAGCCCCAACCGCTCCTGCAAGCTGCGAATCTCTTTGCCGCCACCGTGGACCAGCACCGGGGGGGCAGGCAGTTCCTTCAGCGCCTTCACCAGGCTCTTCACAAAGGCCGGGTCATCCAACTCGTTGCCGCCAACCTTGATGACCTGAGTCATAGATCCGCCAGCCCCAGCGTTTCTTCCAGACCAAACATCAGGTTGAAATTCTGCACCGCCTGGCCGGCCGCCCCCTTCACCAGGTTGTCAATCGCCGAACACACGATCAGTTGACCCGGCTCGACCAGGGTGAGTGACAGGGCACAAAGATTGGTGCGCACGGCGTGGGCCATCGTCGCCAACTGTCCCTCCGGCAGAAGCCAGATGAAAGGCTCGTCCGCGTAAGTCTCGTTGAATATGTTGTGCAGGGTGTGTAACGTCTCGGCGGGCGAAACGGGCACGTAAATGGTGGACAGAATCCCTCGGTCTACCGGGGTCAGGTGGGGAGAGAAGATGAGGGCCTCGCCCCGGCCTCCCAGTCGCGTGATCTCCTGGGCCATCTCCGGCAGGTGTCGGTGGGCGCGACCGATGTTGTAGGGCGAAAAGTTCTCGTTGGCCTCGACGAAATGTGTCTTGAGGCTCGGCTTGCGCCCGGCCCCGCTCACCCCCGATTTGCTATCGGCGATGATGGGGCCGTCGGCGACGAGGCCGGCCCGCAGCAAAGGGTAAAGGGCCAGCAAGATGCTGGTGGGATAGCAGCCGGGGTTGGCCACCAGGTCCGCCTGTTCGATCTCTCGCCGGTGGACTTCGGGCAGGCCGTAGACTGCGCCCGGCAGCAGGCCCGGCGCGGCGTGTTCCAGCCCGTACCACTGCTGATACACCGTGGCGTCGCGCAGGCGAAAGTCGGCCGACAGGTCCACCACCTTCGCCCCGGTCTGGCGGGCAGTGACGACCGTCTGCATGGCTGCGCCGTGAGGCAGGCAGCAAAAGACGGCCTCCACCGCGCCGGGGTCGGCGTCCGCTTCGGCCACCAGGGGCAAGTCCCACGGCACGGGGAACACGTGGCTGAGGCGCGCGCCGGCGTAACTTTTTGAGGTGGCAAACACCACCGATACCTCGGGGTGTCGCCGCAGAATGTGAATCAATTCAAAGCCGGTGTAGCCGGTCGCTCCGTAGATGCCTGTTCGAATCACACCACACCTCCCCCATGTTTTACAAAAAAGCCAGCCTCCGCGTCTGGAAGGCTGGCGATTGCACTATTACCCCAGGGTGTTGGGTGAAACAAGCCTATCCAGACTGCTCGTCCGGCTGGCTCTCACGAATCCTCCTGGGCAGCACACTGCCCACGGGGTAAGTGTCCAAAGCAAAGCAAGTGTTCATGATGTGCTCCAACGGGCGGGAGTGTAGCACATTTGCGGTGAACTGTCAAGGAGAGCGCCGTCACCACAGGGCTTTTCAATGTTCTAGCGCGAGCGAGGTGACTGTCACCTGGGTTAATTCTTTGAAAAGCCCTGCCGTCACCAATTCACCCGCCGGCGTTCGTCGAGGATACGCCGGTAGATGCCAATCGTCCGGGCTGCGATCATATCCCAATTGAATTCGCGGTGCACCACTCGCTGCGCTTCTTCGGCGCGCGCCGCCGCCAGGGCCGGGTTGCGCAACGTGTGCAACACTCCCCAGGCCAGGGATTGAGCGTCGTCGGGATAGATGGTGACGCCGGTCTGGCCGTGACGGATCACCTCCCGCAGCCCACCGACCTCCGTCACCACGGCGGGACAACCGGCTGCCATCGCTTCCAGGGCCACGATGCCAAAGGGTTCATAGAGACTGGGGAAGACGGCGCAATCTGCAACGTGGTATAGACAGTCCCGTTCCCCATCGCTGATAAAGCCGGGAAAGTGGACGTGGTCGGCGACGCCCAGGGCCCGTGCCCTCCGTTCCAGATTTGGGCCTTCGGGTCCCTGGCCGGCGACGATGAATCGAGCGGTCGGGAACTCCGACAGGATGTGCGGGACCGCCTCGATCAGCACGTGGAACCCTTTCTCGTGAACCAGCCGTCCCACGGTGAAGACGAGAGGCCCATCTGGTGCCCTGTAACGGGCGCGGCAGTCCGCCAGGTCTGTCGGCCTCCAGCGACCATTGTGACAGGGATTCACTCCGTTCGGCACCACGTCGATCTTCCCGGTCGGAACGTGGAAAAAAGTCTGAATTTCTGAGGCCATGTGCCGGCTGCACACAATCACCCGCCACGCCTCGTAGATCAGCCACCACTCAGCGCCGTGGATGTTGCGTTGAAGTTCGGTGAGGAGCATCCCGTTCCGGGTGCGACCGCGCTCGGTCGCGTGGATGGTGGCAAGCAACGGGATGCGAAGCTCATGTTTCAGCGTGTATGCAGCAAAGGCCACCAGCCAATCGTGGGCGTGGATCAGGTCAAACCGGTGGCCGCCCGCTATCAGGGCGCGGACTTTGGTCAGCATTGCGTCGTTGGTCTGGCGTGCCTGTTCGTAGACGTTGTCGCCGTTGCCACGCCGTGGCACGCGATGGACCCGGACCCCTTCTTCTGTCACCTCTCGATCCGGGCAGCCCGAATCTCTCAGCGGATCGGGCCCTTGCGGTGTGATGACGTGAATCTCTCCTCCCGCCCGGGTGAGAGCTGGCGCCAGTTCGGCGACGTGTCTGCCCAGCCCCCCCGCTACGTTTGGCGGATATTCCCACGAAAGCATCAATACGCGCACGGTGGAATCTCCTCTGTTTGTTATCTTCCGTCCGCCGTTGGCCACATTCGGCCAGGGTATCCCTTGTTCACGACGTTGTAGAGCCAAACAGGGGCATCGATGCGACGGCCGGCCGGGTCAAAGCTGATGGGACCGGTCAAACCCTGCCGCCGGACGGTCGGCAGAGCAGCCGCTACTCCCGAACGGGTGGGCCGCCCGTTTTGCCGGATGGCGAGTTCTATGGCATCCAGTAAAACGTGGGTGGCATCGTAGGCCAACACCGCTCGTGGACTCAGATCGTCGTAGCCGGCTGTCACGTCCCGGCCGGCGGGCGCTGGGCTGGCAAAGATCAGGCCGTCGGTCACTTCTCCCGCCACGCTGACCAGGTGAACACTGCCGGTCTCCGCGCCGCCGAAAGCGGTCCCCGCCCAGCCCAGGGCAGCCAGGGCCAACAGCGACTCGCCGGCCATAGCGCCATCGGTCGTCAACACCAATGCGTCGGGGGGAGGGGGCCGGCCCAGGACGAGCCGGGTCGCCCATTCTTCTTGCGAGAGCCGCCCGGCCTTTGCACCACCGACCGTCCCCGGCGGGGAGATCGTCTCCGGCGAAAGTCCCAGCACCCTCAGCGCCCCGACGTAAGGGAGGACGCCCGGGTCGTCCCCTACCAGCGCCACCCGGCGCGGATGGGTGGCGGCCACCGCTTTGGCCAGCACCTCGGCGACCTGCTGTGTGGTGGCAGCGACCAGCACCACCCCGGCGTCCCGGTCTGCCAGTTCGGGGGGCACGCTCCAGGGCACGGCCACGGCCAGCCCCTCCTGCCGGTAGATGGGCAACGAGGCACGCGCCGTCGACTCGGTCCAGCCGGTCACCACTCCCACCACCGCCGGATCGATGGCGAATTCCTTCGCCTGCAGTTGCGCCTCTCCCGGCTCGGCGAAGTCGTTGAGGGCGACCAATTCGACCATGTAACCCTCGACGCCGCCGGCCGCGTTGCGCTCGGCCAGTGCCAGCTTGACCCCTTTCAGGGCCTCGTAGCCCAGGGGACGGTCGTGTCCTTCGAAGGGAGCCGCCAGCCCAATCTTCACCAGCGGGCGGGTTCCCCCCGGCGGCGCACACCCGGTCAGGGCCAGAAGGCAAAGGGCTATGGCTCCGCACATAGCGTGTCGTGCGTTGCGTATTGTGTGTTGTCCAATGGAATAGAAAGGAGTCTGGCTAAAATCTGTGGAAGGTAGTAGCGACTTCAGTCGCCCGGAACGACTAAAGTCATCACCACTCACAGATTTTAGCCACATCCAATGGAAGAAGCGAGAGACGATTGCCATAATGCTGTCAATAGGCTCCCAGCTCGCGCAGCCGCTCGTCGGGAATACCAAAATGATGGGCCAACTCGTGAAGGACGGTACGCCGGACCATCCGCCGAATCTCCTCCTCGGATCGGCAACGAGCCTCGATGGGCTGACGGAAGATGGTGATTTTGTCGGGCAGCACCATGCCGTAGTGGGACGTCCGCTCGGTCAACGGGATTCCCTCGTAGAGACCAAACAAGGTATGCCCCGAGCCCAGCCCCAGGCTACGCAACTGGGCCGGTGACGGTCGCCATTCGACCACCACCTCCACGTTATTCAGTTTCTCCTGGATGTCGGGTGGCAGGCTGTTGAGGGCCTCAGTTACCAGTTCCTCAAAGGCCCTATCCCCTGCGCGGCCCGAGTGACGAAACTTGTGTGTCATACCTGGGATTTTACATCACGTGGGGAATTTGTCCAACCGCCGGGGGTTTCCCCGGGGATACAGGGGAGAAGCACTTCAGCCTTGCGAAGGTTGCCGACAGATGGATTTCGGAAACTTCGATGGCCAACGACACGGCTGCTTCGGCAAGAATCAGTCCCGGAAACCTTCGCAAGGCTTATCCCAGACCCTCGCGTCGCTCTGGCCGGTCTCCCGACCGCGCCAGGGACGGGAAACGCACCCAAGTGATAAAGGTGGACATGAGCGTCCGGGGGAAAGCGCGTTGTGAGCAGGGAGAACTCGTAGTACAATGAGACAGACACTTGTTTCTCAGGGGGCAAGGACGATGTTGAAAATCACCCGATACGGCGACGTCACCCGCTTTGATTTGGCCCGCACCATCGGCGGACGCGGGCGTTACTGGACCACCGCCTACCTGCTGGATGGCATGCTGGTGGATACCGGTTGCGCTCACACCGCGCCGGAACTGATGCAGGCGTTGGCAGACACGTCCCTGGCCCGGATCGTGAACACCCACAGCCACGAGGATCACATCGGCGCCAATGCCTCCCTGCAACGCCGGCGGGAGGGGTTGGAAATCCTGGCCCACCCGTTGGCCTTGCCTGTCCTGGCCGACCCGCGCGGGGCCCAACCGCTACACTTTTACCAGCGTGTGCTTTGGGGCTGGCCCGAACCCTCCCAGGGCCAGCCCATCTCCGACGGCGCGGTGATCGAGACCGAACACTATCGCCTGGAGGTGATCTATACCCCCGGGCACAGTCCCGACCACCTCTGCCTGTACGAACCCCGGCAAGGGTGGCTGTTCACCGGTGATTTATTCGTCGGCGGGCAGGATCGCGCCCTGCGCGTTGGCTATGACGTCTGGCAGATCATCGCCTCGCTGAAACGGATCTCCGAGCTGCCGGCCACCAGGCTCTTTCCCGGCAGCGCTCGCGTGCGCGACGACCCGGCAAGGGAGCTGTCGGCCAAAATCGCCTATCTGGAAGAACTGGGCGAGCGGGTGTTGGAGCTGCACCGGCAGGGCTGGGACGTGCCGGCCATCGCTCGCGCTCTGTGCGGCGGCCTGATGCCCCTTGAGGTCATCACGCTGGGGCACTTCTCGCGACGGCGGCTGGTGCTTTCGTACCTCAGAGCGAGCGACAGAAGGTAGGGGCGAACCCACGTGTTCGCCCCGCAGCGGGCAGACACATCGGTCTGCCCCTACTCGTTTTGAACACACCCTTTTGAAATGGGTGTGTTTCATCTCAGTTGGAGTGCGGAATTTATTCCGTCTTTTGGCAGAATGAATTCTGCACTCCGGCCTGTCGTCTCAACTCATTTGAAACACACCCCTTTGAAATCGTGGTCTGCTATTTCACGACGACCGGTAAAAAGATGGTGGTCGCAGTCGGCCCTTGCGTTGTGACTCTGAGGGTTATCCCCCTCGCTTCGGCCAGGACGCTCCCCTCCGGCCCGCTGACGTCGGTAGTGGTGAAGACGTCAACCGGGATGATGGCCGTGCCGGTGGTGACCGTTTTCACCCGCAGCGACAGGGTGGCGACGGAAAACTTCTCGGTGATGGTCTGGCCCAAGATGCCCGAGGCAAAGCGCACCACACCTTGTTGGTTGTCAATCAGCGGTTCTGTCAGGACCAGGGGCAGGCGGTCGGTGAGGGTGACGGCCACCACCTCGACCAGACTCGGGTCGAAGCTCAGGTGGACCATCGCGCCGTTGACCGGTTGACCACGCGGGTCGACGTCAAGGGTCACGGTTGCAACCTCGTTGACTGCTACCGCCATCTCCTCGGCATCGAAGGCCATCAGCGCCCCGTCGCCGCTTGCCCGGAGTGACCCTGACCCCAGGCCAACTGTGGGCGTGACGGTGACGTCGCTTTCCAGGCCGAAGTTGCCGGACAACAGACCAAAGTCGGGCAACAACACACAGCCGCTTTCGTCGAGGTCGGCGTTGGCCACGAAGCCGGACTGCCCCAGGCACAGGTCGAAGGAGCCGATCAACACGTCGGCATCTGGTTGCAGCACCTGGTTGAAGGTGGTCACGGTTTCCACGTCGCCCTCCAGCAGGGTGCCGAAGAAGTACCGGTCGTCGCCCGAACCCAGGCTGACGTCGGGGGCCAGGTTGCGCAGGGTGTGGCTGCCTTTCAGCCTGACGTCGTACAGGCCGGGGGCGGTGTCTCCCAGGTTGAGGACGAATTCGCCATACTGGTTGGTGGTGACGGTGGAAGTGTAAACCGGCGTGTCACCTCCGGCCGACGTGAGCCAGACGGTGAGCGGAATCGCCCAGGACGGGGCAGGTTTGACAGGCCGGCCCTGCAGATTAACCGTACCCCACACGACAGAGGCCGGGGTGACGACGACCAGCCCATCTTGCGCCTGGCCCAGTACGCTGCCTTCGGGCCCGATGACGTCGGTCGGTGGGGGTTCGTCCAGGAACTCGACCAGCGTCCCGGTGGTGGTTGCCACGGCCTGCACTTCGAGGACCAGCGCGGCGAAAGGTTCGGTGATGAGGCTATCGAGGAGTTCTGCCCCGTAGCGGAATTCCCCGGTCACGGGGTCAAACGTCACCGGGTCGAACTCGACCGGCAGGACGCCGGTGGGTTGAACGTCAATCAGGCGCAGATAGGTTGGGTCCACCCGACCGTGGATTTGCACGCCGCTGACCTCGGCCCGACCGGGAGTCACGGTGATGGTCAGCAGGCTGGTCGCGCCCAGGGGAACGGTCGCCGGGGATGGGTCAACGGACAGGTCCGCCTCGGCCGGCCCTGCGCACGGGAAGCCGACGTTCAAACCGACCCAAACCAGTGAATCGCCGTTGTCGGGCGGCGAGCGGAGTGTGATGCTGACCTGGTCGGTCCCGGCCGGCACCTGCGAGAGCGTCAGATTGACGACGTTCAGACCGTCCCCGTCGGTGGGGCCGGTCTCAGTGACACTTTCCGTGACCCCTCCGGCCGTCGCTTCCAGCACCATTGGGCGCGTGTCGTCGTCGTTGTCAATGACCACGGCGGTGACGAGGAGGTCCGTCGCTTCCTCCAACGGGGGGAAGGTGAGGACTTCTGTGTGCGCCTCGATCCATCTTCGGTAGACAAACTCGTCGATGGTTTTACCGACCGACGTCCACGTGTTCGTCATGGCCCGTTTGCCGTATAGAATGAGCCCGCGTGGCGTTTTGTAGCCATCTCCGGGATTGGTGACAGAGGCCGTGATCTGAGCGGTCGGCTGCAGGCTCGTTTCGAAGGTGTAGCCGTGGTGGGGGCTGTCGTGGGTGGGCCGATTCAAGGTGAGCGACTGCGGCGCATCGGTGGTGATGGTCACCTGATCCGGCGTCGGCGCATCGAAGGCGTAGCGCCCGGCAACCTGAGCCAACAGCCAGTTCACCTCGTCGGGATCGGCCAGGGTTGTGGTCTGAGGATTGATGGTGTAGTAACGATCCCCCATCCCGATGCCCGTGATCTCCATCCGCTGCAGGACACAAACGTCGCGCCAGGCGAACTCTTGTGGGACCACGGTAACGCTCACCGCCGATTCATTGTCGTCCACGTCCGAATCGGGTTCAACGGCGGCGATGGTGGCGGTGTTGGTGAAGCTGGTGGCCTCCGTCAAATCGGGGTTGATCTGGCCGCTGATGGTGATGACCCCGCCCTCGTTTTGAGACAGGTCTTCCACGTTCCACGCAAAGCCGGGGCTCACCCCAGAATCGGTGATGGCCACGCCGCTGCTGATGACGCTGACGTTGGTCAGAGTGATGGGCACGATGTCGGTGATGACGACGCCGGTGGCGACGCCCTCGCCGGTGTTGCTGAAGTGGAGGGTGTAGGTGATGCTCTGGCCCGGGGCCACAGACGTGGTGGGGGTGACGGATTTGGTGATTCCAAGATCGACGTAAATAACGGTCGTGGCCTCGACCGCCCCGATGTCGTAGGCTGCTCCCTGGGGCCGGCTCGTGCCGATCTGGTCGGTGGTGATGGGATCGCCGTCCGCGAACAGGGGGTTGTCGTCGCTGCTGATGAAGGTGGCGCTCGCCGCCGGAATGAAATCAATGGCCAGGCTGCCCGCCAGGAGCGGGTGATAGGCCGGGTTGCCGGTCAGGTCGCCGAGCAGCGGGTCCAGCGGACTGTCGCTCGTCCCGACGAAGTCGTTGTTGACGTTTGGAGTGCCCGGCGGGAAATAGCTGGACGGGTCGCCGGGGGAAGATTCGGCGTCGCAGCCGGTGTTGTCCCCGATGAAATTATGCTGCTGCGTCGTGAGCTCGTGCCAGTTGGCGCAGTCGGGGTGGATCGTGCCGGGGGCGGGGGTATTATCGAAATTCCCGGCGATGATGGTGTTCTTGATGTTCAGCATCCCGAAGGTATAGATGCCCCCGCCATCGTGACTGTCGTCGCCGGAACCATCGAAATCGGCGATGTTGTCGGTGATCGTCACGTTGGTCAGGTTGACCGTGCCATAGATGAAGCCGGACTGGATGGCGGTCAGATTGGCGATGCCACCACCGCCGGCGTTTGCCCGGTTGCCGGAGATGGTGCTGTTGGCGATGTTCACCGTGCCTCCCCAGTTGTTGATGCCACCGCCCGAACTGGACGAGGTGTTGGTGGCGGCGTTGTTGACGATCGCGCTGTTGAGAATGTTCAGCGTGCTGCCGGGCAGGGTGTGAATAGCGCCGCCTTCGTCTCCCACGCCGTCCCGAAGGGTCACGTTGTTCAGGGAGAGGTTCCCTCCCGTCTCCACCAGGAAGATGCGGGACAGACCACCGCCGCTGATGGTCTCTCCGTTGCCGTTCAGGATGATCTCGCCGGTGACGGTGAGCACGCCGGCCGTCAGTTGGTAGGGGCCGGGGACGGTCAGGTTGATGGTGTCGGGGCCGGCCAGGGCGTTGGCTTCTTCGATGGCAGCACGCAGCGTGCATTGAGGGCCGGGTGTGACCTCGTCGCTGTCACAAACGCCATCGCCGGGAGCCACGTCGCCGGCGTCGCCCGCATCGTTGACGTCGAAGGTGGCTGCGTAAGCCGTTGGGATTGGGAGTATCGTGGTGCTCAGCATCGCCAGCAAGACGGCAAGAGGTAGGAGACGCGAGACCTGACGAAAGTTTCGTTTTAGGATGTTTGCAAAGTCTATCATTTTGATCCGCCACCTTCTCTTCATTGGGCTTTGGACAAACGGGTGAATTTTGACGACCAAAATCGGCAGAGGGGAAGGCTTACCCCCCGGCGGTCGGGCCGGGGGGCTATCCGTCACATCATCCTTGACGAAGCAGCGGTTATCTGGGGCTTTTAAGGATAGGTGATATATCTGTGGTTCTCGCCGTGGCAGGCGATGAGGCAACCGTTGCCGGTCCAGGCAGTTTGGCTGTTCGTACCATCGTAGAATGTGATGCCTCCCCCCCAGCTTGCATCAAAGTTTATCAGGTGCGCTTGCTCACTGCCGTGGGAGTCGTGGCACACGTAGCAAGTGGCGTCTGGGACGTTGCGTGGGCTGGCGTGCAGTGCGTGCAAGTTTCTTCTGCGCCTGCGGAAGTTTGTGTTTGTGGAGGGATCGCTGCCCGAGACGTAAGTTTCGTATCTGTGGCACTTGAAGCATACCCAATCGCTGTTGATGTTTGTGTTGCCACCGGTCGCCGTGAGGTAATTTGTTTGTCCCCCGTTGCCGGTGAGGAGGTGTAGCAGGGGTGAGCCATGTGTGCCGTCCCCCTGGGTGGGGTCGGCGCTGCTGTGACAGTCGGTGCAGTAGACCATACTGGTCTGCGACCAGCCGGTCACGAAGCTCCCCGCCGGTATGGACTGGTTGCGTCCCTGGGCCACCACCGGGTGGAAACTCGTGTTGTATGGGTTGAACTCCTGGGCCATGTCCCGGCTGTCCAACATCTGGTTGGGATCGGTGCTGGTCAGCTTGCGAAGGCCATCGGCCACGTACTGGCTGCCATCCCATCCGTCGGGCAGGTAGGTGGGTAACGTGGTGAAACTGGAGTGGCACTTGAAGCACACCTGATACTCGCGCTCGGCCTGCGGCATCCAATTGAAGGAGGTGGGGGCGCCCGGGGCCGTCCACACCGGGTCCACGCCCGAGACGTAGTTCATTTCCCTTTGGAGCATAGGCCCGCTGGCCGGGCCGCGCGTGGCCTCGTGCGGCTCGTGGCAGTCCTCGCATTCCACGTGTCGGTTGGCGCCGCCAAAGTCGGTGCCGGCCGTCTGTCCCACCCGGTGGACGCCATTCGTGGCCGCGATGTCGTGCTTGAAGAACCGGGTGGCCGTGTTGGTGTAGCTGGTGAAGGCCGGCTGGACGTTGGTGCCCGTGCCGCCATTGGTGTGGCAGGTGAAGCACAGGTTCTCCTCGGGCCACGCCTGGCGCAGCACGATGCCGGTAGACGTGTGAGGGCGATGGCAGGCCGCGCAACTGTCGGTGGTGACGCTGTAGTCCACGTGGGGGTCGCCGGCAACAGGCACGTCGGTGGGGGCCGGCGGGGGCGAGGTGGGGGTGGGTATGGGTGGCGGAGGCGTGGGGGTGGGAACCTCGTCGCTGACGTTGAGGCGCGCTTCGTCTAAATAGATGGTGATGGTGTCGGCAGCGCCGCTGCTGCTCCGGCCACGAAAACGGAGTTGGGCTGCGTTGACTGCGGCCTGGGAGGTGAACCATCCTGAAACGTCGTAGGTGAGCGTGGTCAGCGTCCCCGGCGGAGTATCGCCGCCACCCTCGAAACGGGCTATCCGGTTCCAGCCGCCGTTGTATATCTCCAGGTCAATCCGGTCGTTCACCCAGCCGGTCATATAAAAGCGCACGTCCAGCGTGACTTGCACGATGGTGGTGAGGGTGGTGTCCTGGAAGGCGGTGTAGGTCCAGCTTCGTCTGTCGCCTCCAAAGGCTCCTGTGCACGAGGCCACCAGATCGTTGAAGGCCAGGTCGATGCTGTTTGCCGGATCGGTGATGGGGTAGTCGCAATCTTGCGCTGTGCCCCACAGAGTCTCGGTGATGAGGACTCCTACGCCGCCATCCGAAGGGGTGGGCGTTGGCCCTGGCGTGGCGGTGGCCGTGGGGGTGGGGGTTGGCACCTCTGCGGGGAAGTAGTTCAGCGCGGC
>JAJRXB010000130.1 GCA_024276515.1 Chloroflexota bacterium | reverse complement strand
TCGTCCTCTGCGCGGGGGTGGCATTCCTCCTCTTCTTGCCCCTGCTCTACTTCTACCTCACCGCCCCCGACCTGGCGACCGAACGGGCACAGCAGGCGCTTTTCACCAATCCGCTCATCAACAAAGGAGACCCGTGGGGCACCTTGTGGCGCAGTTTTTGGGGCAATCTGGCCGCCTTCGGCCTTTCCACAAGCTGGTTCCAGGGCCGGCCCCCGACCAACCTCATCCTGCCGGTCCCGGTGTCGTGGCTCTTTTTGCTGGGCTTTGCCCTGAGCCTGTGGCGGGTGCGCCAACCGCCCTACCTGTTCACCCTGGTCTACTGGGGAGTGATGCTGCTGCCCAGCATCCTCTCGCCCGATTCAATCCCCCACCCACTGCGAGCGGTGGGCGCGGCCCCGGCCACGTACACCCTGGTCGCGGTGGGAGCGATGGGTGTTGTGGATTTCGGATTGCGGATCGCGAGCAGCAGATCGAAGACAGCAACCCCCGGCTCCCGGCCCTCGACCATCCACCATCTGCTATCTGCCGCGATCCTGTTGGCCCTGGCGCTGGCCGTAGCCCGGCCCATATACCGGGGCTTCCGCTACTACATGGTCGAGTGGCCCAAAACCAACGACGCCCAGGCCGCCTATCACGTGTACGCCGTGGAATTGGCAGCGGAGATGTCGAAAGAAACCAACCCGCAGGCGACCTTCCTGCTGCCCCGCGACACCGCCGCCGGCGACGTGAACCCCAACTACACCGTGATGTTCCTCTACACCGGGCAGGCCGGCTACGCCTGGGTGGTAGACGACGAAGAGACCCTGGAGGCGACGCTCAACGACGCCGTCCGAGGCCGGGACGTGGTCCACGTCGTCCGCTGGAAAACGTCCAAGCACACCGGCGCCGACCCCAAAGAGATCATCCGCTACTATCTGGAGAAACACGGAACGTTCGTCGAAACCCGGTCGTTTGAATATTACGACATCGAAACCTACCGGCTGGACCGCCCGGGGCCAGACCTGACCGACGGGCCGTTGACCCCTGTCGCCATCGACTTCGGTGGGCAAATGGCGCTGACCGACTACGCCTTTGGCGACGCCTCCGGATCGGGGCCGGTAGACGCGCCGGCCGTCCCCGCCGGAGACCTGCTGTGGGCTCGTCTCCGCTTTCGGTTGACGGCCCCCTCAGACGAGGACCTCAAAGCCTCGGTCATCGTGACCGACCAGACAGGCCACGTCGTCGGCCAGATTGACAAGCTACTGCTCAACAACATCCTGCACCGGGGCTCGACAGAGTGGTCGCCGGGCGACCAGGCAGACGCCTACTTTCTGGTCCCGGTCGCCCCGGCCACCGCCCCCGGCGACTATCGCCTGGGCGTGGCCGTCTACGGCGCGGAGAGCCTGGCCCGCCTGCCAACCCCATCCGGCGACTCGGCCCAGGTGGTGACGCTGGGGACCGTCGCCGTCCGCCCCGACCTGTCGCCCCCCTCCGCCGACGCCCTGAACCTGAGCCTGATTCTGAACCGGCCGGTGACGGACGAGTTGACCCTGCTCGGCTTTGCGTCCACGGCCGGGGAAACCCTGCGTCCCGGCGAGCGGGCATCACTGGCACTGGTCTGGCGGGCCGACGGAACCCCGTCCGACGACTACCGGGCCTCACTGTGGGCGACCCAGGGAGAGGAGGCCTGGCCCCTCGCCGACCCACTGCCCCTGGCCGGGATAGACTACCCGACGAGTCGCTGGGGAGCCGGTCAGGTGGTGCGCGGCTGGTTCGACGGGCGCGTGCCGCCAGAGATGCCCAACGGCGATTACACCCTGAACGTGCGCGTCGTCAACTCCGCCGACACGCCGGTAGCCGAAGTGCCCCTGGGCACGCTGCGGGTGCAGGGCTGGCGGCGGCAATTTGACGTGCCGCCGATGCAGGTCACCGTCGGTGCCAACTTCGCCGATCAAATCGAATTGCTGGGCTACGACGTGGAAACAGCGGGCGCGGACTCCGGCACCCTGAAGGTCGTCCTCTACTGGCGTGCCCTCTCCGAGATGGATGTCAGCTACACCGCCTTCGTCCACCTGCTCGACGAATCGGGACAGGTGGTGAGCCAGGTAGACCACGTGCCGGGTGATGGCGCTTTCCCCACCACCGGCTGGCTGCCGGGCGAAGTCATCGCCGACGGCTACCGGCTTCCGTTGCCCGGCGCGGCCAGCGACGCGACCATCCTCGAAGTCGGCCTGTACGATCCAACCAGCGGAGAACGTTTGCCCCTGCTCAACGAAACGGGCGATGAGTTGGACGACAGGGCGCTGCTCTCCATCCCCGCCACGGCCCTGCAATGAAACCTGTCAGCCTCTCCCGACGCCATCTGCCCCAGGTGATTCTGGTTGCGCTGGTTTGCCTCTACGCCCTCGGCTTTGGAGTGCTGGCGGCGCGAGCCTATCCCGCTCACGAGACCGGCGCCTTCGACCTAGGCAACTACGATCAGGCCCTCTGGAACGCGGCGCGCGGCAACGGACTGCGCCTGACGCTGGCCCCCGAGTTTGGCCTCACCCGCTGGGCCGTCCACGTGGAGCCCATCCTGTTCCTCGTCGTCCCCTTCTATCGCTTCGTCACCGACGACCCGCGCCTTTTGCTGTGGTTGCAGGCGGTGGTGATCGCTCTGGGCGGATTGCCCCTCTACGGGCTGGCCCGGCGGCGACTGACCGGCGACTGGGCCGCGCTGGCGATGGTCGCCGCCTATTACCTGCTGCCCGCCCTGGAATCTGTCACCCTGTTCGACTTTCACGCCGTCGGCCTGGCGCCGACACTGTTGCTGGCCGCCCTCTATTTTTTGGACCGGGCGCTGATCACACCCGACGACCCGCGCGGCCTGTGGACTGGACTGGCCCAACCTCCAGTCCCCCATCTCCAATCTCCGGTCTCCAAACTCCAGCCTCCAATCTCAAACTGGCTATGGAGTGCGCTCTTCTTCCTGCTGGCCCTGAGCACCAAAGAAGACATCCCCCTGCACGTATTTATGATCGGGCTTTACCTGCTGGTGTTGCGTCGCCGCTGGCGGCCCGGCCTGGCGCTGACCCTGGCCGGCCTGGCCTGGTTCTACGTGGCCGTTTTCGTCGTCATCCCGGCCCATCGGCCCGGCGGCACCGGCTCGGCCTACGCCAACTGGGTGGCCGACAGTCTGGCCGTGCTGGGCGACACCCCCCTGGAAATCGCCCTCTCGCCCGTCCGCGCGCCCGGCAAAGTCGCGGCACTGCTGATCACGCCCGACAACGTCCGGGCGTTGGGTATGTTGACCTTACCCCTGGCCTTTACGCCACTGGTGGGGTGGCGGTTTTTCCTCCTGGCCGCGCCCACACTGGCCTTTACCCTGCTCAGCCGCAACCCGCTGACGCGCCAATTCGAGACCTATCACTACGCCGCGCCCGCCATCCCCTTCGTGATGCTGGCAGCCGTGGCGGGAGTCGCAAAGCTCCAATCGCAAATGGGCAAATGGGCAAATGGGCAAGTGGGCCACGCTCCAAGCCGGTCTACGACCGGCGATGCAACGGGTCGCCCTGGCCCGACCAGGGCGGGCGGCCCCATCACGAGCACAAAATTGGATCTACTGAATCGCAAATCTCTCTACTCCCTGCCTCTGGCTCTGGTGCTGATCACTTCCCTGGTCTACCACCACTACCGGGGCTACTCCCCGCTGGCCCGTCCCTTCCATTGGCCGGCCGTCACCGCCCACGAACGCCTGGGCGACGAGCTGGCGGCTTCCATCCCACCCGACGCGCCGGTGGTGTTGCAGGCGGAACTGGCCCCGCTGGTCACCCACCGACCCTGGGTGCAAATCTGGCAGGGTCCCTTCGACGAGCGGGCAGACTACTTTTTTCTGGACGTGTCGCACCCGGCTTTTGTGAACCGGGACGGGGCGCAAGAGAGTCTGCTGTCGGATATGGCGCAGGACCCCACCGTGGGACTGATCGCCTCCAACGACGGCTACCTGTTGCTGCGACGAGGTGCGCCCCGGCTGCCGACCGCGCCGGAGTTCTTCACCTTCGCCTACGCCGACCCGCCGGCCAGCGCCACCCCCGTCGCCGCCACCTTCGGTGACGAACTGGAATTGGTCGCGTTTGAGACACACCGCAACTACGCCGACCGGGAGGCCGAGCCGCTGATCACCCTCTACTGGCGCGTCCAAACCCCGCCCGCCGAGGACTACTTCATCGCTATTTTCCTGTTGGATGAAACGGGGAAACCGGTGGGGGTAACTCGCACCCAGCAGCCGCTGACCGTGTGGTGGCCGACCAGTCGTTGGCAGCCGGGGCAGACCGTCCGCCTGCTGGCCAACACCTTCCCCTGGTGGACGGGCGACCGGCGTCGCTTTGGCTACGGGGT
>JAJRXB010000129.1 GCA_024276515.1 Chloroflexota bacterium | reverse complement strand
GTCCAGCAGTTCCAGGGCAGCGCGAGCCACCTGGCGGGTGATGACGCCGTCGGCGCGGACCTGGGCGTAATCGCGCACCCGCTTCAGCAGCCGGTTGGCGATGCGGGCCGTCCCCCGCGAGCGGGCAGCGATCTCTTCCGTGCCCTCGTCGTCGATGGGGGTGTTGAGCAGGCGTGCCGAGCGCCGGATGATGCAGGCCAACTCTTCCCGGCTGTAAAAGTCCAGGCGAAAGACCGCGCCAAAGCGGTCACGCAGTGGTGAGGCGATGAGCGCCAGCCGCGTCGTCGCTCCCAGGATGGTGAAACGCGGCAGTTTGAGCCGGATGTTCCGCGCGCTTGGCCCCTTGCCGATGATGATGTCCAGCGCAAAATCCTCCATCGCCGGGTAGAGTATCTCTTCCACCGCCCGGCTCAGACGGTGAATCTCGTCGATGAAGAGCACGTCCCCCTGGCGCAGATTGGTGAGAATGGCGGCCAGGTCGCCGGCCCGCTCGATGGCCGGGCCTGAGGTGATCTTGATGTTCACCCCCATCTCGTTGGCGATGATGTGGGCCAGCGTCGTTTTGCCCAGCCCCGGCGGACCATACAGCAACACGTGATCCAGCGCCTCGCCCCGGGCTTTGGCGGCGGCGACGAGAATCTTCATGTTTTCCTTCACCGTCGCCTGGCCAATGTACTCGTCCCAACTGAGCGGACGCAGACTGGTATCGAGTTGTGTTTCCTCTGATTGCAATTTGGGTGACACAGGACGTTGGTTCATAGCGACTTCATTATACCAGAAAAAGGACAAATGATGAAAAAGACGTGAAAATCAGCGAGACTACGAATTCGCCGATTCGCCCCGGTAGCGGGCCCGCAGTTGACCGCAGCCGGCCTGGATGTCAATGCCGCGCCGCAGACGCACCGTGGTGGAGATGCCTCGCCGCTCCAGCACCGATTGAAAGGCCCGCACACGAGCAGGGGACGAGCCCCGGTAGGGACTGTCGGGCGTGGGGTTGAGGGGGATCAAATTGACGTGGACCAGCAGGTTCCCGACGAGGTCGGCCAGTTGATGGGCCTGCTCGTCGCTGTCGTTCACACCATCCATCAGCGCGTATTCGAAGGTGATACGCCGGTGAGTTGTATTGACATAATCCCGGCAGGCTTGCATCAGTTGTGCCAGCGGGTAGCGGCGGTTGATGGGGACCAATTTGTCACGCAGTTCATCGGTGGCGGCGTGGAGCGACACGGCCAGGCCGACCTGTTCTGGCTCGTGGCTCATGTGACGGATGGCCGGCACCAGGCCCACGGTGGACAGGGTCATTGCCCGTGCGCCCAGGCCGAAGCCGGCCGGGTCGTTCAGGCGACGGATGGCGGCCCAGGTGGCAGTGTAATTGGCCAGTGGCTCGCCCATGCCCATAAAGACGACGTTGGTGACCCGCTGGCCCTCGGTGGCCAGGGCCTGGGCGTAGTAGAGAACCTGCGCCACGATCTCCCCGGCCGACAGGTTGCGGATGAAGCCTCCCTGGCCGGTGGCGCAAAAGGGACAGCCCATCGTGCAGCCGGCCTGGGTGCTGATGCAGAGGGTGCGACGTTTCTCGTAGCGCATCAACACCGCTTCGATTTGGGGCCCGTCGGGCAGGGCAAAAAGGGTTTTGCGCGTCTGCCCGTCGCTGGAATCGAGGGTGGTCAACGGCGTCAGGGGGTCGAGACGGGTCTCTTCCGCCAGGCGAGTGCGCAGCGATTTGGGCAGGTTGGTCATCTCCTCCGGCGTGGCGGCGAACCGTCGGTAGAGCCAGCTCCAGATTTGGTCGGCCCGGTAGCCCGGCTCACCCCAGTCGGCGAGGAGGGTGCTCAATTCTGCTTTGCTCAGGTCCAGAAGGTTGATTGAGGTCATGCGATTACCCATCACGCATCACGCTTCACGCCCCAGGCCAACGCCCCCAGCAACACAGCGCCAAAGGGGAGGCAGGCGACGCGCGAGGGGGGTGGAGGCGTGGGCGCGGGGGCGACATCCTGCGGATGCTCTGCAGGCGTTGGTGTGGAGCTCGGGGTGTCGGTGGGGCGCGGGCCTCGGGCGCCGGTGGGCAGGGGGTAGGGTGTCACCTCCAGGGTGGGCAGGGTGATGGGGGTTGGGATAGAGTCCACCGGGTAGCCCAACCAGGCGCGCCACGCCATCTCATAGGCCACCAGGTCCAGGCCCAGGGTTTGCCGAAGCGCCTCTTCGATGGGGGTGTTGGCGGCCAGGGTGAGGATGACCTCCCCCAGTTTGGCCTCGCCGTAGGTATCGGCGATGAAGGCAACCAGGGTGTAGGCTTCGGCGTACCACAACCCCACCTGCCCGTGGACCACACTGCCGCCCCGCCCGCCCATCAGCCGCAGGGGGATGAGGTCCCCTTCGGCGGCGGCCTGCCTGACCATCGCCATCTCGCGGCTGTGGTCGCTTCGCTCGTTGTAAACGGCAATACCCTCGTTGAACCAGGTCGGCACGCGCACCCCGGTGTTGCGAAAGATTTCGCCGTAGAAGACGTGGGCCAGCTCGTGGGGGATCACGTCGTAGGTGAACCAGTCCAGGTCGTTGCCCCACTGCACGGTGAGCCCGGAAAAAGTCTGTCCCCCGACCCACGGCTGGCAGGCGTCGCGAGCGTAGAAGACGCAAAAATCGGCCTGGCTGTTGTAGATGACGACGCGGGCCGGGCCGGGCGTGCCAGCGCCGGTGATGCGGGCCACGTGGTCGTAGCTCTCGACGGCGGCTTGAAATAGAGCCTGTCCAAACGCATCGGGGCGGTCGTACCAGTAGACGACCACCCGCTCGTCGCGCAGGGATCGCCAGTCGTGGGTGCGATCGGTGTACTCAATTTGCGCCGGGTTGGTGATCAGCACGTTGCCCGCGCTGTCTATCAGTTGCCAGTGATAGGTGATCTGGATGAAAGGGGGGACGGTCTGGTTGCCGGTATCCCAGGTGTAGCCCAGGGCCACTTCGGGGGCCGGGGTGAAAGGGGCCGGACGGGCCAGCGTCAGGGTGTCGTCCCAGCCCAGCCGGTAGAAGAGGGTGGCGCTCACAATGTCGCCTTCTCGGCTGCGGGCCCGCAGTCGAAAGGTCAGGCTGTCGGGGAAGTCGCTGACCGTCTCTTGTTCGAGCACTTCGATGGCAGGTTGCGCCACGCGCGTGGGCAGTTCTCCCACCGGGGAGGGAGACGCGGCGCTCACTGGCGGCAACGTGAGGGCGAGCATCGCCAGCAGGCTGCCGACAGTGCCGCGCACCCACCTTTTGAACGTTTTTCGCTTTCGCTCCGGCTTGGTCTGCTTGCACCTGGGTGCGGCACAGGTGTGACCGGACTGAGACGGATCGCAGACCCGTTGCCAGCGCGAGCCTCCAGTGGGGATCATCGGAGGAGGGTGCTCCAGGCCCGTGTTAATTCTTGAATGTTTTCAAAAACCCAGTCGGGCTGCACCGGGCTGTCGGCCAGGATGGCCCGGTCGGTGGCGCCGGTGAGGACCAGGATGGTGTGCAGGCCGGCCTTTTGCCCTCCCAGAATGTCGGTCTCCAGCCGGTCGCCGAGCATCGCGGTGTGATCCCGGTCGGCCCCCAGCGCGGCCAGAGCGGTATCGAACATCTCGCGCTCCGGTTTGCCGATGATGACCGGCTCCACGCCGGTGGTCGCCTGCAGGTAGGCCAGCGTTGCGCCGTTGCCGGGCAAAAGACCTCGCTCGCCCGGCCAGGTCAGGTCGGGGTTGCATCCGATGAACCGGGCCCCGGCGCGGATGAGCAACGCTGCGTCGCTCAACTTGCTGTAGGTGAGTCCCTGGTCCCAGCCGACGGCGACGAAATCGGCGTGGTCACCGTCGCTCAAACGCAGGCCGTGGTCCAGCACCGCCTGCTGCAATCCCTTCTCGCCGATGACGTACACCGACGCGCCGGGCGTGGCGGCAGCGATGTGGCGGGCGGTGGCGATGGCCGAGGTGAGGACTTCGTCGGGCGTGATCCGGACGTCCATCGAAGCCAATTTGTCCACGTATTGCTCTGGGGTTTTGCTGGCGTTGTTCGTCACCAGCCGAAAGGGGATGGAGTGACGGCGCAGAAACTCGAAAAAGTCGGTCAGCCCTGGGGAGGGGGTGTCGCCACGCCAGAGCACGCCATCCATATCTATGAGCAGGGCGTGAATATCTTGTAAGCCTTCGGGTGATTGGTAGGTCATTTTCGGTAAACAGTAGACAGTAGTCAGAGGAACAGCACCGTTGTCTGGCAGGAATCAGGCATCTGATTACTGACGTCTGGCGACTGACTTCTGAGGAACGAACAACAACGCGCTGGCAAAGCGGACCCAACAGAGAGCGGCCATCGCCACGCCGATGCCGACCCGTCCGGTCAGCAGCAGGAAGGGAACGGCGTACACGGCGGCGAAGAAGGTGAAGGCACCGTTGGTCCACACGGCCAGCCGCGCCCCAGAGGGAGTGCCGACCATCTGGCGCATGCCAAAGGTCATCAATGGGATCTCCGCCAGCGAAAAGAGGAGGAGAAGGCCGAGCAGGGCCCACGTCCATAGGCCGGCAACCGGCGGCGTCAGCTCGGCCCGGCGTATCAGAAAAATAGCGCCCCCGGTCAGCACGACATCCCCGGCGACGCCCACCAGCCCCGAGAGAGCCAATCGGCTACGCAGCGTCATCCTTGCTTTCGGCTTCGGCCACGTCCTGCTCTACCTCGACGGCAGCAGTGGCGATGGCCCAACTGACCAGTCCCCAGGTGCCGCCGGAGATGAGTGCGCCCATGCCCAGCGACCAGGCGTTGACCGGCGTCGTCGGATCGCGGAAGACGCCGACGACGGTCAGCAGGATGCCCACGGCAGCGAACACAAGGCCGATTTTGGTTGGGCCGTTCAAGCGTTGCCAAAGATTTTTACTGCTTGCGGAATCTGATTTGGTCGTCATATTCTCTCTTGCGGTCAAGCCGGTCCGTGGTGTGAGCAGTGAAACGTGATAAACTTGCTGTGGCCGGTCTCTCTCTGCTGTGGCCGGTCAGCTTGCTGTGGCCGGTCTCCGACCGAGCCACATTGCCCTCCGACCGCTTGCTGTGGCCGGTCTCCGACCGAGCTTGCTGTGGCCGGTCTCCGACCGAGCCACATTGCCCTCCGACCGCTTGCTGTGGCCGGCCCCGACCGATCGCTGTGGCCGGCCCCGACCTCTGCTGTGGCCGGCCCCGACCGAGCTTGCTGTGGCCGGTCTCCGACCGAGCCACATTGCGCCCCACAGCGCTGAGTATAGCAGATTTCCAGAGCCGGGGCAAACGTAGATAGATGAGTGCCTGCCGACTGCGAAACAACTTGCGCAGACGAAATTTGATGGTGGTCGGCCATCTGCGCTCCGCCGTCGGAATACTCAGAACAGCCGCACGATGAGGTCAAACAAGCCCAGCAACTTGGCCGATGCTACGGCCACCACAGCGATGAGCAACCAGCGGACGAAGGTTGCCCCCCGCGCCACCGCCATTCGGGCGGCGACCCAGGCGCCCAGCATATTCCCCACCGCCAGGATGAGTCCCACGCTCCATCGCACCTGTCCGTTGATCAGAAAGACGGTCAGTGCAAACCCGGTGAAACACAGCACGATGAGCACCTTGACGGCGTTGGCCCGTACCAGGTCGTAGCCAACGCCCAGCACCAACCCGGCCAGCAGAAAGATGCCCACGCCGGCCTGGATGAACCCGCCGTAAACGCCGATGGCGAAGAAGGTCAGCAGTTGTTTCCACGTGAGGTATTGATTCCCGACCTCCGGTCGTCCTTCCAGCCAGCGCTTGGGGCGGACGAGGATGACCGCCAGCATCGCCACCATCAATGCGCCAATCGTCCGACGCATCATCTGCTCGTCCAGATTGACGGCGATCTGCGCGCCGACGATAGAGCCCACGATGGCCGGGGCGGCCAACATCAGGCCACCCCGCAGGTCGAGCACTTTTTGCTGGCGGAAACTGCCCACGCCGACCACATTTTGCAGCAAGATGGCCACCCGATTGGTGCCGTTGGCTACGTTGGCCGGCAGGCCCAAAAAGATGAGCACCGGCAATGTCACCAGCGATCCGCTGCCGGCCAGGGTGTTGATGAAGCCGGCCACGAAGCCAGCAGCGACGACGGCGAGGTAATGATACCAGGTCATTGGGTCCCTCGGTTGATTAGATTCGTTGAAGCGGAGTAAAGATTTCGGTAACTACCCAGGCACTTATAAAGGCGTCTTTCTGCCAGGTTGATAGCGCGTACAACCTGATTTTGGCTCAAGTTGTCTGCCAAAAGTGCCTGACACCTGAGTAGTAACGTTTAACACGAGTTATTGACAGGACTTACGCACTTGAGACCTCACAGGTTTTTGAACAGTGCCTGGTGGATAAATTCATACCCAAACGGGCACATTTTCACGCTTTGGAGAGCCTGTGGAAACCTGTGAGGTCTTATCGGGTTTTCGATCTCATCAAACTGCGCAACTCCTGTTATTGACTGATACGTAAATATGGTATATCATAGGGCACAGAACTTGCAAATGATTTGCAATAACAAGAAAGGGACTATACAGGGGGAAAACTATTATGTTTGCTTCGACGTTAATTACGCTACGAGAAGGGTTAGAGGCGGCTTTGATCGTTGGCATTATGCTGAGTGTGCTGCGCAGACTGGGCTACGCCGACCGCAGCCGGCCGGTGTGGGCCGGCGTGTTCGTGGCCGTTGCCGTCAGCATCGTCGTCGGCCTGGCCTTGAACGTGCTGGGCGTCGCTTTTAAGGGACGCAGCGAGGAAATCTTTGAGGGCATCACCATGCTCCTGGCCGCGGGTGTGCTGACCTGGATGATCTTCTGGATGCAACGCCAGGGTCGCCGGATTCAGGCAGAACTGGAGTTGGACGTGCGTCGGGCAGCCGCCTCCGGCGGTACGTGGGCCTTGTTCAGTCTGGCCTTCGTGGCTGTGGTGCGAGAAGGGATCGAGACGGCGCTCTTCCTGACCGCCGCTGCCTTCAGTGCCACCCCCACCCAAACCCTGATTGGGGGCATGCTGGGGTTGACCCTGGCCATTGCCGTGGGCTGGCTGATATTTGCTATGGGGAAAGGGCTTAACATACGCGCCTTCTTCCGCGTGACCAGCGTGCTGCTGATTCTCTTCGCCGCCGGACTGATGGCCTACGGGGTGCACGAGCTTCAGGAGGCCACGCTTCTGCCCACGTTCATTGAGCACGTGTGGGACATCAACCCGATCCTGAACGAGGACAGCACGGTGGGGACGTTCCTCAAGGCGATCTTCGGCTACAACGGCGACCCGTCGCTTTTGGAGGTGCTTGCCTACACTGCCTATTTCGCCGTCGTCGGCATCGTCTGCCTCCGACAGGACCGGGCAATGGTTCCTGTCGCCGAGGCTGGTGCTTGAGTTGGGTTGTCTCTACCGCGCCGTTTGCCAGCGGGGCACAAAGGTGAGCACTTGTCCATCAATAATTCCGCACTTTAGAGCGCAGATCGGGCGCAAAACGGCTCCTAAAACTCCAAAGTTATTTTTGGACAAGTACTGAGGGCTACCCAAACCCCAACCCCTGCTCTTTAAGGGACACGTAGCATCCCCGACCGATGACCAGGTGGTCCAACACCTCGATGTCTAGCAACTTGCCGGCCTCGACGATTTGCCGGGTGACGCGCACGTCTTCGGGAGAGGGGCTGGCGTCCCCCGAAGGGTGGTTGTGGGCGACGATGAGGGCTGTGCTGTTGTGGCGAATCGCCTCCCGGAAAAGTTCGGCGACCCGGATGACGTTGGTGTTCACGTTCCCTTTGTAGATGGTGGGGGAGGCCAGCACCCGGTTCTTGGTGTCGAGCAGCAGGACGCGCAGGTGTTCCTGCTCCAGGTGTCCCATCTCCAGCATCAGCAGGTCGGCGGCGTCGGCGGGCGAGGTGATCTGCGGTCGCTCGTCGGGGGCGGTGATCAGCAGCCGCCGTCCTATCTCTAATCCTGCCTTGAGTTGCGCTGCTTTGGCCTTTCCCACGCCTCTGACAGCCGACAGTTCGCTGAAGCCGGCCCGCACCAGCCCTCCCAGTCCGCCGAATTCGACCAGCAGGCGAGTTGCCAGGGTCAGCACGTTTTCGCCCTGGCTGCCTGTGCGCAGGAGGATGGCCATCAATTCGGTCGTCGAGAGGGCCTCGGCACCGTAGTGTTCGAGTCGCTCGCGGGGCCGTTCCTCGGTTGGCATATCGTGAATGGTCACGTAGTAATTCGGCAGGGGTTGATCACTCATTTGGGTCTTGTTGCGCTATGTCCAGGATAGACGGCCCGCCTCGATGCTCGTGGCAGTGACCGCAGCCGACGGCAGGATGTTCCACGTCGAGGAAATATTCGCTGCACCAGCCGGTGACTTCGACTCGTTGCACCAATCCAAACAGACGCTTGCCCACTTGCGCGTCGAGGACCAGGTGGGGGCAGGCGTTAGCCATCAGGATGTCGGGCACAGGGCAGGTGTGGCACAGGCCAGGGGTCCACGGGGGCGACTCCCGGTTGCGTTCGATCAATCGGCACGTCTGGACGTCGCGCCCCCGGTGGAAGTCTGCGTAATAGTATTGACATTCTTTGCCAGCCGGCGTCCGCATCACTCCGCTCCGTGTTCGTCCTGGATTACCCCACCCTCTGTCCGACAGCCATACAGAACGTACCTGCCATCCCTTCCCCTGCTCGTTACACCCGGGTGAGATAGCTGCCGTCGCGCGTGTCGATGCGGATCACGTCGCCCACCTGGACGAAGAGGGGGGTTTGCACCTTGAGGCCGGTGGAGACGGTGACCTCTTTGGTAGCGCCCTGGGCCGTGTCGCCGGCGAAGCCCGGCTCGGCATCTACTACTTCCAGCTCCACCGTCACCGGGAGTTCGACGTCGATGGCTTCCCCTTCGTAGGTCAGCAGCGACAGGGTCATACCATCGGTGAGATAGTTGATGGCGTCTCCCAGCAGGCTGGCCGGCAGGGCGGGTTGTTCGTAAGTTTTGGTGTCCATAAAGTGATATAGATCACCGTCGGTGTAAAGGTATTGGACCTCTCGCTTTTCCAGACGGATGTCTTGCACCCGGTCGCCGGAGTTGAAGGTTTTCTCAAGGGTTGCGCCGCTGCGCAGGTTGCGCACCTTAACGCGGATGGTGGCTCCGCCCCGGGCTACTTTGATGTGGTGGTATTCGAGCACCTTGTAGAGCTCGCCGTCGAGTTCAAAGGTGACGCCTTTTCTCAGATCGGTTACGTCAATCATTGTCGGTGTTTGGCCCCCTTATGTTTCTGATTGGATCAGATTATACGTTGCGCTGGGAGGGCGTGTCAAATATGCCCTTCGTCAATCCAGCGGGCGGCCAGGTTGGGAAGGTGGGCCAGGGGGCCACGCACCGTGGTGCATTTGGGCAGGGAGCGGACGAATGCCTGTCCGTAGCGTTTGCTGATGATGCGCCGGTCCAGGCAAACGATGACTCCCCGGTCGGTGCGGGTGCGGATGAGGCGACCAAAGCCCTGGCGAAAGCGCAAAATGGCGTCGGGGATGGAGTATTGGTTGAAGGCATCCTCGTAGGTTTCGCTGCGGGCGGAAAAGATGGGGTCGTGGGGCACCGCAAAGGGGAGCCGGGCGATGACCACACAGCTCAACTTCTCGCCGGTCACGTCGATCCCCTCCCAGAAGCTGCGGGTCCCCAGCAGCACCGAACGCTCGGCCGTTTTAAAGTTGTCCAGCAATTGCGCTCGCGAGCCCCCGCTCCCCTGCTCGAAGACCACGATGTCCTCGTCGGCCAGGCGTTGGCGGATGGCACTGGCCGTGTTTTTGAGCTGGCTGTAGGAGGTGAACAAAACCAGAGTTCGCCCCCGTGTGGCCCGGACCAGAGCGATCAGGGCATTTTCCACCGTCCGCTGATAGCCCGGCGTGTTGGGTTCGGGGATGTCGGTGGGCAGGTAGAGCAGGGTGGAGGCTTCGTAGTCGAAGGGGGAGCCGACGGCCGCTTCGCTCACGTCCCAGGCGCTCAGTCGCTCGCGCAGATAATCGAAGTTCTCCTCGGTGCGCAGGGTGGCCGAGGTGAGGATGACCGACTCTTTGGCGTCGAAGAGGTGTCGCCGCACCAGTTCGCCCACGTGCAACGGCGCGGCGTGCAGCGAGATGACCCCGGTCTTGGCGGCCACTTCGGCCCAGGTGATGGCGTTGCTTCTCCCGTCTTCGGCCTCGGAGCGCGGATCGATGATGATTTGCAGTTGGTTGTGGGTGGTCTCTATCTGCACGCGATAGCTGACCAATTCGTTCCACAGGTCGTCGAAATCGGGGATGTCGTAGGTGTCCAGCCCGTCCAGCAATTGCCCCAGTTGGTTCAGGGCCCGCCTCACGTTCCCCAGGCCGGCCGACAGGTTGTCCCAGGCGATCTCAACCTGGTCCCAGGCAGGCTGGCGACGCACGGCAGGGGTGAGACGCAGGCGACGGTCGTACTGGTCGCCCCCTCGGGGGCCATGCTCGTCGAGGAAGGCGGCGAAGGTGTTGAAGAAGTCGTAGAGGGCACGCATCGCCTGGTCTGCGGCGTCGTGGCCGGCGGCAACCTGGTCTTGCACCTCAGAAAGAGCGGTTTCGGGGATGGCGCCCCGGCAGCGCGCGCCTATGGTGTTGAAGAAGCCGGTGTGTCGGCGCACGCCGACCGGCTGGCTCAGCTCGGTCAGCAATCGTTCCAGCGAGCGTTGGTCGGCCTGGAAGCTGAGCTGGCGGGTGACACTGTCCTCCAGGTGGTGCGCCTCGTCTATGATCAGGTAGCGGTAGTCGGGCAACACGCGATTTTCGACGGCCACGTCGGCCAGCAGCAGGGCGTGGTTGACGATGATGAGGTGGGCGCTCTCGGCTGCCCGGCGTGCCCGGTAGAAGAAGCAGTTTTCCCGGCGGCAACGATCGGGGGGACAGAGCTCTGCGTCGCTGCACACCTGTCTCCAGATGGCGTTCTCGGCGGCGCTGGGCAAAAAGAGCTCCTGCTTGTCGCCGGTCAGGGTGCTGGGCATCCAGACCAACACTTTGGCCAGCACCCGCAGCTCCAATTCCGAAAGGCCTGTTCGACCTCCCGTGCCGGGACTATGCCCCATTTGCCGGACGCGGTGCGGACAGACGTAGTTGCTTCGTCCCTTGAGGGCGACCGCTTTGAACTCGAAGGGGAGGATGCGTTGCAGATCGGGGATGTCTTTGGTCAGCAATTGGTCTTGCAGATTGATGGTGTTGGTGGAGATGACGACGCGCTGGCCGTTTTGCACGGCCCAGTGCACTGCCGGCAGCAGATAGGCGATGGATTTGCCGGTGCCGGTGCCGGCTTCGACCATCAGGTGGTCGCCCTGGTTGAAGGCCTGGGCCACCAGCCGCAGCATCTCGACCTGTTGCGGTCGGTGCTCGTAGCCGGGAAAATGTTGGCTGAAGAGGCCTTCCTCTTCCAGCATCGCGGCCAACTGGTCGATGTCCAGCTTGCGCTGGATGGGAGTCGGGCGTAACTGCTCCCGTTCCTCTTCCTCTGTTGTGTCCAGCAGGAGCCCGCGACCTCCCTCGTCGAGAGTCAATGCGCCTTTGGCGGCGAGTTGCTGGCCCAGGCTGCCGGTGAAGGCTCTCCGCGCGCGGGCCCGCTCCAGGTCGGCGAAGACCGGGCGCAGGGACCAACTGGAGGAGGCCGCCAGCCGGTTGATGGTCTGGATGACCGACAGGTCCAGGCGTTGGGCCTGGTCGAGCAGGGCGATGAACAGGGCGTGGGTGGCGCGAGCGTCGTCCAGAGCGCGGTGGGTGGCAGGCAGAGTGATGCCCAGGGTCTCGGCCAGCACCCCCAGGCTGTAGCGGGCTGCGTGGGGCAGCAAAATGCCGGCCAGCTCAAAGGTGTCAACCCCGGCGCTGTCCAGGAAGAGGCCCTGGCGGCGCAAAAAGCTCAGGTCGAAGCCGACGTTGTGGCCGATGATGGGGTTGCTGCCGACGAAGCGGCGCAAACCGGGCAAGACGCTCGATAAAGGGGGAGCGTCTTGCACGTCGTCTGGGGTGATGCCGGTGATGTGTTGGATCTTGTAGGGGATGGGCCGGCCGGGATTGACCAGGCTTTCAAATGTCCCCAGCACTTCCTCGCCTCGAAATTTGACAGCGCCGATTTCGATGATGGCGTCCCGTTCCGGGTTGAGGCCGGTGGTCTCCAGGTCGAGGGCAACGTAGATGCGAGACACAGAGGGTTCCTTTCCAGGCGGACCGGGCGAGCAACGTCCGACCGGGCCTGGCCCGCCCTGGCGCCGGTCGCTGAGGAGATTATACACGAAAGGGAGTGAGAGGGAAAACGGGCAGAGGCGAGGGGGGTACCGTGTGCGGTCGTTATTACTACGAGCACTTTTAAAAAATGCCTTAATACTACAACCGTACTTCCCCTTTTGAGGGGGCAGAAGGTGACTGTCACCTGCAAAGATAGCCGGAATTCGCGACCATCGTCTGGCACGATGTAGGCGACTCTTTACCTACGGCCCTGCAGGTGACAGTCACCTGGG